>NZ_JBHYJH010000050.1:0-54803 GCF_042740445.1 Streptomyces sp. NPDC059003
GCCGATGGTACTGCAGGGGGGACCCTGTGGGAGAGTAGGACGCCGCCGAACTAAATTTGATAGCCGTGGTCCCCGGACGAAATGTCCGGGGATCACGGCTTTTTTTGTTTTTCCGGTGCGACACCCCTCCGCACAGCCGCCCGACAACTGACGGTAAGGTCAGGGGGCATCATTGGCTCGTTCCCCACAGGAGGCCCCCGGGTGGAGGTCCAGGAGACTCGCGTCCAGACGGACCGGGTCCTCACCATCCCGAACATCCTCAGCATGGCGCGTCTCGTCGGCGTACCCCTCTTCCTGTGGCTGATCCTCTGGCCGGAGTTCGGCGGGCCGAAGAGCAGCGACATCTGGGCGCTGGTCGTGCTGGCGCTCAGCGGAGTCAGCGACTATCTGGACGGCAAGCTCGCCCGCCGGTGGAACCAGATCAGCAGCCTCGGCCGGATCCTTGATCCCGCGGCCGACCGGCTCTACATCCTGTCAACATTGGTCGGCCTCACCTGGCGGGAGATCCTTCCGCTCTGGCTGACCGCGGTGCTGCTCCTGCGCGAGCTGGTTCTCCTGGTGATGGTCGGAATCCTCAGGCGCCACGGCTATCCGCCGCCGCAGGTGAACTTCCTCGGCAAGGCCGCCACCTTCAACCTGATGTACGCCTTTCCGCTACTTCTGCTCAGTGACGGAAGTGGCTGGATCCATACACTCGCTGCTATTTTCGGATGGGCGTTCGCCGGATGGGGTACAACGCTGTACTGGTGGGCAGGGATCCTCTACGTGGTTCAGGTCCGCCGACTTGTCAAGGCGGATGCCATGGCCGATTGAGCTTGCCGATTTGGCAGCTGTAGAGGCTTGAAGGCCCCTGACTGACTCGAAGGGCCAATCCTGGCGAGCCAAGTCGGCTAGATCGTCGTCTATCAAGGAGGACGTTACCGACATGAAGGCCGTCGTGATGGCCGGGGGCGAAGGCACTCGCCTTCGCCCCATGACCTCCAGCATGCCCAAGCCGCTCCTGCCGGTGGCCAACCGGCCGATCATGGAGCATGTGCTGCGGCTGCTGAAGAGGCATGGGCTCACCGAGACCGTAGTGACAGTCCAGTTCCTGGCATCTCTCGTCAAGAACTACTTCGGCGACGGTGAAGAGCTCGGAATGGAGCTCACCTATGCCAATGAGGAGAAGCCTCTCGGCACCGCCGGCAGTGTGAAGAACGCCGAGGAGGCATTGAAAGACGATGCCTTTCTCGTCATCTCCGGTGACGCTCTGACCGACTTCGACCTCACGGAACTGATCAGGTTCCACAAGGAGAAGGGTGCGCTCGTCACCGTCTGCCTGACCCGCGTCCCGAACCCGCTGGAATTCGGCATCACCATCGTCGACGAAGAAGGCAAGGTCGAACGCTTCCTGGAGAAGCCGACCTGGGGGCAGGTCTTCTCCGACACGGTGAACACCGGCATCTACGTCATGGAGCCCGAGGTCTTCGACTACGTCGAGGCCGATGTGCCGGTCGACTGGTCCGGTGACGTCTTCCCGCAGCTCATGAAGGAAGGCAAGCCCGTCTACGGCTATGTCGCCGAGGGCTACTGGGAGGACGTCGGCACGCACGAGAGCTACGTCAAGGCGCAGGCCGACGTGCTCGAGGGCAAGGTCGACGTCGAGCTCGACGGCTTCGAGATCTCGCCCGGGGTGTGGGTGGCCGAGGGCGCGGAGGTGCACCCCGACGCCGTACTGCGCGGACCGCTGTACGTCGGTGACTACGCGAAGATCGAAGCGGACGTCGAGATCCGCGAGCACACCGTGGTGGGATCGAACGTAGTCGTGAAGAGCGGGGCCTTCCTGCACAAGGCCGTTGTGCACGACAACGTCTACATCGGGCAGCACAGCAATCTGCGGGGCTGTGTCGTCGGCAAGAACACCGACATCATGCGGGCCGCAAGGATCGAGGACGGCGCGGTCATCGGCGACGAATGCCTCGTCGGTGAGGAATCGATTGTCCAGGGCAATGTGCGGGTCTATCCGTTCAAGACGATCGAGGCCGGCGCGTTCGTCAACACCTCGGTCATCTGGGAGTCCCGCGGACAGGCGCACCTCTTCGGCGCACGGGGTGTCTCCGGGATCCTGAACGTGGAGATCACGCCGGAACTCGCGGTGCGCCTCGCCGGGGCGTATGCGACGACCCTGAAGAAGGGCTCGACGGTCACCACGGCCCGCGACCACTCCCGTGGCGCCAGGGCGCTGAAGCGGGCGGTGATCTCCGCGCTGCAGGCCAGCGCCATCGACGTACGCGATCTGGAGAACGTACCGCTGCCGGTCGCGCGGCAGCAGACGGCGCGGGGCAGCGCCGGCGGGATCATGATCCGTACGACGCCCGGGGTGCCGGACTCCGTCGACATCATGTTCTTCGACGGGCGTGGAGCGGATCTCTCGCAGGGCAGTCAGCGGAAGCTGGACCGGGTGTACGCGCGCCAGGAGTACCGGCGGGCGTTCCCCGGGGAGATCGGGGACCTGCACTTCCCGGCGAGCGTCTTCGACTCGTACACGGGGTCGCTGCTGCGGAACGTGGACACCACCGGGATCGCGGAGTCCGAGCTCAAAGTCGTGGTCGACGCGTCCAACGGCAGTGCCGGGCTCGTCCTTCCGAGCCTCCTCGGGAAGCTGGGGGTCGACGCGCTGACGATCAACCCCGGGCTCGACGAGTCGCGGCCCACCGAGTCGGCCGACACGCGCAGGTCCGGGCTGATGCGGCTCGGCGAGATCGTGGCGTCGGCGCGGGCCGCCTTCGGGGTGCGGTTCGACCCGGTCGGCGAGCGGCTCTCGCTCGTCGACGAGAAGGGGCGGATCGTCGAGGACGACCGGGCCCTGCTCGTCATGCTGGACCTGGTGGCCGCGGAGCGGCGGAGCGGGCGCGTCGCGCTGCCGGTGACGACGACGCGCATCGCCGAGCAGGTGGCGGCTTACCACGGCACGCAGGTCGACTGGACGACCACGTCCCCGGACGACCTCACGCGGGTCGGCCGCGGTGACTCGACGATCTTCGGCGGGGACGGGCGCGGCGGGTTCATCGTGCCCGAGTTCAGCAGCGTCTTCGACGGCACGGCGGCCTTCGTACGGCTCATCGGCCTCGTGGCGCGTACGCAGCTCACGCTGAGCCAGATCGATGCCCGGATCCCGCGGGCGCACGTGCAGCGGCGTGATCTTGCTACTCCGTGGGCCGTGAAGGGTCTGGTGATGCGGCGCGTGGTGGAGGCGGCGGGCGATCGCTCGGTGGACACGACGGACGGCGTACGCGTCGTGGAGGCCGACGGGCGCTGGGTGCTCGTGCTGCCCGATCCGGCCGAGGCGGTCACCCATCTGTGGGCCGAGGGGCCCGACGACGCGTCGGCTCAAGCTCTGCTTGACGAATGGGCGGCCGTTGTGGACAGCGCCGGGCGCTGAGCGGGCACAGGCGCCGGGCAGCACCCGTAAGTGGCGCTGTCCGGCGCGCCGGTGGGGCCATTCGGAGGTAGCGCCCGCGACGTGCGACGATGTGCGGCATGCCGCAGCAGCCCCCCGTTCGGAGCACCGTCTCGCGCCCCTCGCGCCCGGACGCCTCCATGTCGCTGCTCACCACCGTCATGGACCACAGCCTGGACGAGGGATACGCGGAAGCAGCCGCCCGCAAGAGGGAATCCGGCTCCGGTGGTGTGCCGAAGCCGCTGCGGGCGAAGCTGGGCCTCGCGGCCGGGCTCGTGCTCGCGGCGATGGTGGTGACGATCGGGGCCGCGCAGGCGCGCATAGCGGCGCCGGAGCTGGCCAAGGAGCGCGCCGAGCTCATCGACCGGGTCGAGTCCGCGACAGAGGAGGCGGACGACCTGGAGGACGAGGTCGACGAGTTGCGCGACGACGTGAGCGCCCGGCAGCGCGCGGCGCTGCGGAAACACGGTGGCAGCAAGGCCGAGTTGGTGTCGCTGCTGTCCGGTGCCACGGAAGTGCGCGGGCCGGGTGTGCGGCTCGTGGTCAACGACAAGAAGCAGGCCGACCAGGGCGGTGGCGGGCCCCGCGAGAGCTCGGGGTTCTCCGACACCGGCCGGGTCCGCGACCGTGATATGCAGCGTGTCGTCAACGGCCTGTGGGAGTCGGGCGCCGAGGCGATCGCCATCAATGACCAGCGGCTCACCGCGCTGTCGGCGATCAGGGCGGCTGGTGACGCGATACTGGTCGACAACAAGCCGCTGGTGCCGCCGTATACGGTGCTCGCGGTGGGCGACGGCCAGAAGCTGAGCACCAGATTCCAGAACAGCCGCGACGGTCAGTATCTGCATGCTCTGCAGGAGAACTTCGGCATCCGGACCAGCATTTCGGTGGTGGACGACCTCCGGCTTCCGGCAGCGCCCAGTGTGACCGTACGCACAGCAGAGCCGAAGGCAGGAAAGGGCACATCGTGATCGCCGTACTGGGCCTCGTCGTGGGAGTCGTGGCCGGACTGCTGGTTCGGCCCGAGGTTCCGGCGGTGGTCGAGCCGTATCTTCCGATCGCCGTGGTGGCCGCGCTCGACGCGGTGTTCGGCGGTCTGCGCGCGATGCTCGACGGGATCTTCGACGACAAGGTCTTCGTGGTGTCGTTCCTGTCGAACGTGGTCGTGGCCGCGCTGATCGTCTTCCTGGGCGACAAGTTGGGCGTCGGCGCCCAGCTGTCCACGGGCGTCGTGGTGGTCCTCGGCATCCGCATCTTCTCCAACGCCGCGGCCATCCGCCGGCACGTCTTCCGGGCGTGACGCCGATGAGCCCCATGAACATGGACAGCGCCCCCGAGGGCGGCAGGCGCAGGGAACTGCCCGCCGAGGTCCCGGCGCCGCCCACCGCGCCCGCCGGAGGCCCGGGGGCGCGCGGGGACGGGTCCCCGTCCCTGACCGGCCGTCAGCGGCTCGTGCAGGGCCTGTGGCCGCCGCGGCTGACCAGGGCACAACTGATCGTCGCCCTGTTGCTGTTCGTCCTCGGGCTCGGGCTCGCCATTCAGGTGCGGTCCACCAACGACAGCAGCGCGCTGCGCGGCGCACGGCAAGAAGATCTTGTACGCATCCTCGATGAACTGGATGACCGTACTCAGCGTCTGGAAGATGAGAAGCGACGTCTGGAGGAACAGCGCACCGGTCTTGAGAACAGCTCGGACCAGGCCGAGGAGGCCCGCAAGCAGACCGCCGAGAGGGAACGGCAACTCGGCATTCTCGCGGGCACCGTGGCGGCGCAGGGCCCGGGCATCACGCTGACGATCGACGACAAGAAGGGGACGGTGGAGGCAGACATGCTGCTCGACGCCATCCAGGAGCTCCGCGCCGCGGGTGCCGAGGCCATCCAGGTCAATGACGTGCGGGTGGTGGCAGGCACCCATCTGTCCGAGGCTACGGGCGGCGGTGTGAGCGTGGACGGCCACAAGATCACCGAGCCCTACCGTTTCAAGGTCATCGGCAAGCCGCAGGACCTGGAGCCGGCGCTGAACATCCCGGGAGGCGTGGTGCAGACTCTGGAGAAGGAGCAGGCCACGGTCACTGTCGCACGTACGGAGAAGATCGTCGTGGATGCCTTGCGACCGGCGAAGCGGCCTGACTACGCTCGGTCGTCCTCCCAGTGAGGCGGGGGTGCATGGGGGCCACCGGTCCAGGGCATGAGGTTGCGGGGGGTCGGCGCACCCGGGACGGGGTGCGTGGTGGAAACTGTTTGGCGGACGCGGACGTTGTGAGGATGTCCGTATCGCCGATGTACGCCGGTGTGTGCAATCAGGGTTCGTCCTGCCCCACGGGCGGGTCTGTTTCGGTCAAGGGGAATCGCCCGTGAAGTTGTTTGCGAAGTTGTTCGGCAAGAGTGCACGTGAGGACGCCCGTCATCGCGCGCCGCGGCAGACTGACGTGCCGGAGACACAGGTGGGCGAGCGCCCCCTGTTCCGGGACCAGGTCGGTGGTCCGGGCGGTGACATTTCGGGCGGACAGGGCGCGTCATCTGTTGACCCTGCCAGTTCCGGCCGCATAGGTTTCGGGGATCCGTCAACCTCAAGTGCGGGTGGAGGGTTTACCCAGGACCCGTACGCGTCCCATGCCCCAGCGGGGCAGCCGCGGCAGGAGGATCCGTCCATGTCGGCCCTGGTGTGTCAGAGGTGCGGGAACCGCAATGCGCAGGCAAGCCGGTTCTGTTCCAACTGCGGTGCGCCGCTGAGGCCGGGAGCGGTCGCCGAGCGTCCGTCCGAGACCACGTCCACGATCTCCATCTCGGGCCTCGAGGCCTACGACGCCGAGACGACGGGGCAGACGCCGTCCCCGGCGCTGTCCCCGGAGGCCCAGGCCGCCGTCGACGCGCTGCCGCTCGGCTCGGCCCTCCTCGTGGTCCGGCGCGGGCCGAACTCGGGCAGCCGCTTCCTGCTGGACGGCGACCTGACCACGGCGGGGCGCCACCCGCAGAGCGACATCTTCCTGGACGACGTGACCGTGTCGCGTCGCCACGTGGAGTTCCGTCGCGTGCAGGACGGCTCCTTCACGGTCGCCGACGTGGGCAGCCTCAACGGCACGTATGTGAACCGGGAGCGGATCGACTCCGTCGCCCTGTCCAACGGCGACGAGGTCCAGATCGGCAAGTACCGACTGGTCTTCTATACGAGCCAGCGGGGCATCTGACCCATCCCCCGGACCTGGTCCGGGGGGACCCCCAGGAAGGTCCATGCCGCACACACCGAGGGGCGGTGCCGGAAACGGCACCGCCGCTGCGGACCATCGGCTGATGAGCATCGGCACCGTGCTGAACGTGCTGCGTGACGAGTTTCCCGAGGTCACGATCTCCAAGATCAGGTTCTTGGAGTCCGAAGGGCTGATCGAGCCGCAGCGCACGCCGTCCGGATACCGGAAGTTCAGCTCGGAGGACGTCGAGCGCCTCGGGCACGTCCTGCGCATGCAGCGCGACCACTACCTGCCGCTGAAGGTGATCCGCGAGCAGCTGGACGCCGCGGAGCGCGGGGAGCCGGTCGCGCTGCCCACGGTGGGGCAGCAGCGCGAGTCGGACGACGGCGACCTGCCGTACGAGGACGAGCAGCGGACCGTCGCACGGATGGGCCGTGCGGCGCTCCTGGCCGCCGTGGAGGCCGATGAGGGGCAGCTCGGCGAGTGGGAGACGTACGGCTTGATTTCGCCCCTGGAGGACGGCAGCTACGACGCGGACGCGGTGACCGTCGCCGCGCTGGTCGTCGAGCTGGGACGATTCGGCATCGAGCCGCGTCACCTGCGGGCGATGAAGGCGGCGGCGGACCGGGAGGCGGCACTCGTCGACCAGGTCGTGGCGCCGCTGCGCAGGCACCGCAATCCGCAGACCAGGGCACACGCGGAAGCGCGGACCCAGGAGCTCGCGGGCCTCACCGGCAGGCTGCACGCGGCCCTCGTGCACGGTGCCCTCGGCGTGCGGGCGCGCTGACTCGATGGGTGCCCGACTACCCAAACCTGCCGGGCACGTCCTAGGGTTGCTGTGTGAACGAGCTCGACGTCGTAGGTGTCCGGGTCGAAATGCCCTCCAACCAGCCGATCGTGCTCCTGCGTGAAGTGGGAGGCGACCGGTACCTCCCCATCTGGATCGGACCAGGGGAGGCGACCGCCATCGCCTTCGCACAGCAGGGCATGGCGCCCGCACGGCCGCTGACGCACGACCTGTTCAAGGACGTGCTGGAGGCCGTGGGCCAGGAGCTCACCGAAGTGCGCATCACCGACCTGCGGGAAGGCGTGTTCTACGCCGAGCTGGTCTTCGCCAGTGGCGTCGAGGTGAGCGCCCGCCCGTCCGACGCCATAGCGCTGGCGCTGCGCACCGGGACGCCGATCTACGGCAGTGACGGCGTGCTCGACGACGCGGGCATCGCCATCCCGGACGAGCAGGAGGACGAGGTGGAGAAGTTCCGCGAGTTCCTCGACCAGATCTCGCCCGAGGACTTCGGTACCAGCAGCCAGTGAGTCCCCGCCGAGAGGCCGGCGCCGGGGCATTCGGCTAGCCTTTCCCCGCAGCATGGGACGTGAAACCACTCGCAGGGTGATTATCACTCGGCGTGCCGAGTGTGGCGATCGTTGACGAGCCCCTGGTGACTGCCTACCGTCGAGAAGGCAGGTCAAGGACGGAGGTCGGCGTGAGAAGCAGCGGCGACGGTACAGCTGTGGGCGGTCCGTACCCGCTGCACGGTGGCTCGGCCGATCCCTCTCCGAAGCGCCCGTTGGCGGTCCACGGCAGCGGGAGTCCGTCAGGGCCGGAGGACCCGGCGGAACAGCCGGAGGAGTCCGAGCAGCTCGTGCGTGACGGCATCGGCTACCGCGGCCCCACCGCGTGCGCGGCCGCGGGCATCACCTACCGGCAGCTCGACTACTGGGCGCGTACCGGGCTCGTCGAGCCCAGCGTGCGCGCCGCGGGCGGCTCCGGGACCCAGCGGCTCTACAGCTTCCGCGACGTCGTCGTCCTGAAGATCGTGAAGCGGTTCCTCGACACCGGCGTCTCGCTGCAGAACATCCGCACCACGGTCCAGCACCTGCGCGAGAGCGGCTTCCGTGACCTGGAGCGGACGACGCTCATGAGCGACGGCGCGACGGTGTACGAGTGCACGTCGCCCAGTGAGGTCCACGATCTGCTCCAGGGCGGCCAGGGCGTCTTCGGGATCGCCGTGGGCGTGGTGTGGCGCGACGTCGAGGCCGCGCTGTCGCAGCTGCACGGGGAGCGCATCGACACAGGGGAGACCCTGGTGGGGCATCACCCGGGGGACGAGCTGGCGCGGCGGCGCAATCGGGCCGGTTGACGGGCCGCGGGCCGAGCCGGGCGGGTTTGAAGGCCCACAGCGGGCCGGGTGAAGGCCCTGGGGGCCGTCCAGACGCTGTCTTGGGGCCCGGTGCCCTCACTGTGCGGCGCGTCGTACGGAGGCCGTGGGGAGCCGTGTGAGGCGGTGCCTGCTTCGCGGCGGAGCCGGATTGTCAGTGGCGTAGGGCAGCATCGGAGATGTGAGAACCGCGCCGACGATTCTGCATCTCGACATGGATGCCTTCTACGCGTCCGCCGAGCAGGCCGCCAAGCCGAGCCTGCGCGGCAAGGCCGTCGTGGTCGGCGGCCTCGGGCCGCGCGGAGTGGTCGCCACCGCGTCCTACGAGGCGCGCCGGTTCGGGGTGCACTCGGCGATGCCGATGGGGCAGGCACGGCGCCTCGCGCCGAACGCCGCGTATCTCGTGCCGCGCTTCGGCCTCTACCGCGAGGTCAGCGACCAGGTCATGGGGCTGCTGCGGGAGCTGTCGCCGCTCGTGGAGCCGCTCAGCCTGGACGAGGCGTTCGTGGACCTGGAGGCGGGCGGCGTCGCTGCGGACGCGGAGGCGGCGCGGGCCGTGGGGGAGCGGCTGCGCGCGGACATCCTGCGGGTGACGGGGCTGACCGGGTCGGTGGGGCTCGCCGCGTCCAAGATGCTGGCGAAGATCGCTTCGGAGCGGGCCAAGCCGGACGGCCTGGAGCTCATAGCGCCGGGCACGGAGCGGGCGCTCCTCGGGCCTCTTCCGGTGCGGGTGCTGCCCGGTGTGGGGCCGGCCACCGGGGACCATCTGCGGCGCGCCGGGATCACCACGGTCGAGGAGATCGCCGAGGCCGGTGAGGACGAGCTGGTACGGCTCCTCGGCAAGGCACACGGCGGGTCTCTGTACGCGATGGCGCTGGCGCGGGACGAGCGGCCCGTGGTGGCCGAGCGGGACACCAAGTCGGTCAGCGTCGAGGACACGTACGACGTGGACATCCACGACCGGGTGCGGGTCCGTACGGAGGTGGCGCGCCTTGCCGACCGGTGTGTGCAGCGGCTGCGGGCGGCGGGGCACTCCGGCCGCACCATCGTGCTCAAGGTGCGGCGGTACGACTTCTCGACGCTGACGCGGTCCGAGACGCTGCGCGGGCCCACGGACGACCCGGCGGTGGTGCGGGAGGCGGCGGCGCGGCTCCTGGAGTCCGTGGACACCACCGGAGGGGTGCGGCTGCTCGGCGTCGGTGTCAGCGGCCTCGCGGACTTCACGCAGGAGGACCTGTTCGCGCAGGCCCACGCGGCGGTGCCTGCCGGCGACGGGGAGGAGGCGGGCACGGGGGCGCTGCCGATGGCTTCGGTGGCTTCGGTGGGCGAGGACGCCGGGGCCGACGTGGCGGAGGCGGAACCGGTGCCGCCGGCCGAGCGGCGTTGGGCGGCGGGGCAGGACGTCCGGCACGTCGAGCACGGGCCCGGGTGGGTGCAGGGCAGCGGTGTCGGGCGGGTGACGGTGAGATTCGAGACGCCGGGCTCGGCGCCGGGGCGGGTGCGGACGTTCCGTACGGATGATCCGGACCTTGAGGCTTCGGAACCGTTGCCGTTGGTGGTCGTGGAGGGGGAAGGGGAGGCGGAAGTGGGCACGGGGGATGGGCGGCGTGAGGGGGAGGTTGTGGGGGTGGAGTAGGCAGCGGGGGTGAGGTGGCGCCTGGGGCGGGGAGGTGGCGTTCCGGGTGGGGAGGCGGCGTCCTGGGTGGGGGAGGCGGGTGTCCTCGGGGTGTGGCGGGCTGGAGTGCCGGGCGGTGAGGGCTCCGGGGGCTGGTGGTGCGGGGGTGCCGGAGGGGCGACGTGAGGGGTGCCTCGTCGTGAGTCAGGGCGCGTGGCTGTGGTGGTTGGGGAGAGCGTCCAGAGAGGGGGGGATGACCCCGTGAGGCCGGCTCGGTCGTGAGGCGCGGCGGGGGCTATATAGGGCTACCCGGAGTGCTGTGGGCGCGGATGGCTGGCGGCGGCACGGCGGGTGGGAGCGCACCGGCTGTGCGGGGGCGTCTCGGGGCCGGGGGGAGGGTGTTGCGGGGCGGGCCGCGGGGACGGGGTCGTGTGCCCGGTGGTGCCGTGCGCCCGGTGATGGGGCCTACGGGTCGGGGTGGTCCGGGGTGTGGCCGAAGTCGTGGTCCGGGAACGGCGGGGGTGGGGCGATGTCCAGGCCGTAGTGGCGGTAGAGCTGGAGTTCCTGCTCGGGGGAGAGATGGCGGCCCACGCCGAAGTCGGGGGCGTCCTTGATCAGGGCACGCTCGAACGGGACGCGGAGCGTGCCGTCCTTGACCAGCTCGCTGGGTTCCAGGGGCACGAAGGCGTCCCTGCTGAACAGGCCGGTGCGTATGGCGGCCCACTCGGGGGCGCCGGTGGCGTCGTCGAGATAGACCTCGTCGACCGTGCCGATCTTGGCGCCGTCGCGGTCGAACGCCTTGCGGCCGATCAGATTGCGCGGATCGATATCCGTCTGCACGGGCCCTCCAACTGATCGCGAGTCGTTCGAACTCGTCCGGATTTCGCTCGTATCACTACGAAAGAGCACATCGGGACGGGCGGCCACTCGAGGGATCAGCCGGGGACCTCGCTGGTAGGCTGGCCAATGGCTGTTGACCCCGTGCGGGAGAGCTCTTCGGTGGCAGCACCGGAGGCGCCGAAGGAGCAAATCCTCCCCGGAATCTCTCAGGCCCCTGTACCGCACGGACGAGGTCACTCTGGAAAGCAGGACGGGCGTCGGGCGGGCACGTTCGGAACCCTTCCTCACCGACGGTGCAAGCAGGACCGCCTCCGGGTGGGTCTGTGAAGCTCTCAGGTTGAGATGACAGAGGGGGAGGCCGTCCGGGTACCCGCGCCGTGGTGCCCCTCGCAGGTCGCGTCAGACCAGGAGGCCTCCGCAATGACCGCCACTCCTCGTACTCCGCTTTCGCAGCTCGAACAGGGAATCCCCTTCGAGCAGCGGCACATCGGCCCCGATGCGGAAGCCCGTGCCAAGATGCTCGCCCAGGTCGGGTACGGCTCGCTCGACGAGCTCACGGCCGCCGCGGTGCCGGATGTGATCAAGAACGCCGAGGCCCTCGACCTGCCCGGCGCGCGCACGGAGGCCGAGGTCCTGGCCGAGCTGCGCTCCCTCGCCGACCGCAACCAGGTGCTCGACTCCATGATCGGGCTCGGCTACTACGGCACCTTCACGCCGCCCGTGATCCTGCGGAACGTGATGGAGAACCCCGCCTGGTACACCGCGTACACGCCGTACCAGCCGGAGATCTCCCAGGGCCGCCTCGAGGCGCTCCTCAACTTCCAGACCGTCGTCGCCGACCTGACGGGCCTGCCCACCTCCGGTGCCTCGCTGCTCGACGAGGGCACGGCCGCGGCCGAGGCGATGGCACTGTCCCGGCGCATGGGCAAGGTCAAGAACGGCGTCTTCGTCGTGGACGCGGACGCCCTGCCGCAGACGATCGCCGTCATCCGGACCCGCGCCGAGCCGACCGGCGTCGAGGTCGTCGTCGCGGACCTGGCCGACGGCATCCCGGCCGAGCTCGCCGAGCGCGAGATCAACGGTGTGCTCGTCCAGTACCCGGGCGCCTCCGGTGCCGTGCGCGACATCAAGCCGGTCATCGAGCAGGCCCACGAGCTCGGCGCGGTCGTCACCGTCGCCGCCGACCTGCTCGCCCTCACCCTGCTCACCTCGCCCGGCGAGCTCGGCGCCGACATCGCCGTCGGCACGACGCAGCGCTTCGGCGTGCCGATGGGCTTCGGCGGCCCGCACGCCGGGTACATGGCGGTGCGCGAGAAGTTCGCGCGCAGCCTGCCCGGGCGACTCGTGGGCGTGTCCGTCGACGCCGACGGCAACAAGGCGTACCGGCTGGCGCTGCAGACCCGCGAGCAGCACATCCGCCGCGAGAAGGCCACCAGCAACATCTGTACCGCTCAGGTGCTGCTCGCCGTCATGGCCGGGATGTACGCCGTCTACCACGGGCCCGAGGGGCTCAGGGCCATCGCGCGGCGCACCCACCGGTACGCGACGCTGCTCGCCGCGGGCCTCACGGCCGGCGGTGTCGAGGTCCTGGGCGCCGCGTACTTCGACACGCTGACCGCACGCGTGCCGGGCAGGGCCGCCGACGTCGTCGCGGCCGCGCGCGAGGGCGGGGTCAACCTGCACCTCGTCGACGCCGACCACGTGTCGTTCGCGTGCGACGAGACCACGACGCGGGCCCAGCTGACCGCGGTCTGGACGGCGTTCGGCGTCGAGGCAGACATCGAGGCCCTGGACGCGACCGCCGAGGACGCGCTGCCCACGGGTCTCCTCCGCACCGACGCGTACCTGACGCACCCCGTCTTCCACCAGCACCGCTCCGAGACCGCGATGCTGCGCTACCTGCGCCGCCTCGCCGACCGTGACTACGCGCTCGACCGCGGCATGATCCCGCTGGGCTCCTGCACCATGAAGCTCAACGCGACCACGGAGATGGAGGCCGTCACCTGGCCCGAGTTCGGGCAGATGCACCCCTTCGCGCCCGCCCAGCAGGCGCAGGGCTATCTGACGCTGATCCGTGAGCTGGAGGAGCGGCTCGCCGAGGTCACCGGCTACGACAAGGTCTCGCTGCAGCCGAACGCGGGCTCGCAGGGAGAGCTCGCCGGCCTGCTCGCGGTGCGTGGCTACCACCGCGCGAACGGCGACGACCAGCGCACGGTCTGCCTCATCCCGTCGTCCGCGCACGGCACCAACGCCGCCAGCGCCGTGATGGCAGGCATGAAGGTCGTCGTCGTGAAGACCGCCGACGACGGCGAGATCGACGTCGAGGACCTGCGCGCGAAGATCGAGCAGCACCGCGACCAGCTCGCCGTACTCATGATCACGTACCCGTCCACGCACGGCGTCTTCGAGGAGCACGTCGCCGACATCTGCGCGGCCGTGCACGACGCGGGCGGCCAGGTGTACGTCGACGGCGCCAACCTCAACGCCCTGGTGGGCCTCGCCAAGCCGGGCCGCTTCGGCGGCGACGTCTCGCACCTGAACCTGCACAAGACGTTCTGCATCCCGCACGGCGGCGGCGGTCCCGGCGTCGGCCCCGTGGCCGTGCGCGAGCACCTCGCGCCGTATCTGCCGAACCACCCGCTGCAGCCCGCCGCGGGCCCCGAGACCGGCGTGGGCCCGGTCTCCGCCGCGCCGTGGGGCTCCGCCGGGATCCTGCCGATCTCCTGGGCGTACGTACGCCTGATGGGCGGCGAGGGCCTGAAGCGCGCCACGCAGGTGGCGGTGCTCTCGGCGAACTACATCGCCAAGCGCCTGGAGCCGCACTACCCGGTGCTCTACACCGGCCCCGGCGGGCTCGTCGCGCACGAGTCCATCATCGACCTCAGGCCGCTCAGCAAGGCCACGGGCGTCAGCGTCGACGACATCGCCAAGCGGCTCATCGACTACGGCTTCCACGCGCCGACCATGTCCTTCCCGGTCGCGGGCACGCTGATGATCGAGCCGACGGAGAGCGAGGACCTCGACGAGCTGGACCGTTTCTGCGAGGCGATGATCGCCATTCGCGGGGAGATCGAGAAGGTCGCGACCGGCGAGTGGGCGGCGGACGACAACCCGCTGCGGAACGCGCCGCACACCGCCGCCGCGCTCGGCGGTGACTGGGAGCACTCCTACAGCCGTGAGGAGGCCGTCTTCCCCGCCGGTGTGGTGGCCGCGGACAAGTACTGGCCGCCGGTGCGCCGCATCGACCAGGCGTACGGCGACCGGAACCTGGTCTGCTCCTGCCCGCCGCTGGACGCGTACGAGGACTGAGCCCGAGGGCGACGGGGGCGCCCGGGCATGAGTTCAGGGCATGGCTTCAGGGCATAAGTCAGGGCCGGTTCGGAGACTTCGGAAGGAGTCCTCCGGGCCGGCCCTTGTCGTGCGGGTGGGTGGACGGCTCAGGCGGCCGTCATCACCTGGCTGATGCCCAGCGGCCGGTGCGGCGCGATGATCTCGCCGTTCGGCAGCAGCTCACCGGTGTCCTCGAAGAGGACGACGCCGTTGCACAGCAGGCTCCAGCCCTGCTCCGGGTGGTGCGCGATGAGAGACGCGGCCTCCCGGTCGGCGGATTCTGCGGTCGGGCACGGTGGCTGGTGCTGGCACATGGAAGGGTTCTTTCGCTGCGACGTGATGGATGTGGCGTTGTTCCCGCGGCTCGATGCGTTGGTCATGGCCGCCCCCCGTTGGTTGTGTTCGGTCCAGTCCAGTGTTGCCCCGCGGACGTGATTCCGCAGGGATTTTGCGGCAGCGCTTCCTACTGCTTAAGGACGTATCACCCGCCCGGACGGTTCAGTCCAACTCCCCTGTCCCTTCGGGTGGTTCGGCGTGGCCGAAGTGGGCTAGTCCGGATGGGCGGGGCGGGCAGCGCTGTGCCCCGCGGCCCGGAGGGCGGCGGGGCACAGGAGTGCCGAGGTCAGGCGGGCGAGCCGAGGAGCGGGGCCGGGGCGAGGCGGTGGCTGAGTACCGGGAGCAGCTCGGCGGCGCGGTGCGGGCGGTGGGCCGCGATGCCCGGGGGCGCGGGGGCGAGCGGCACCAGGACGTCCGCGGGGTCGACCAGGCCGCTGGTGGCGTCCGCGGCGCAGTCGCGGTGCAGCCACAGGGTGAGCATGTAGAGCTCGGGGACGGACAGCAGGCGCGGCTGGTAGGGCTTCGGCATGGCCTCGGCGTGCCGCAGGGCGCGCTCCGCGGAGGCGATGTACGGGCCTTCGCAGAAGTGCGAGAACGCCCAGCCGTCGGGCGTCAGCATCGTGTCCGCCGCGGCCACCGCGCGCTCGCCGCTGCGGATCAGGAAGCGCCAGCCGGTGAGCCTGGTCGACGATGTGCCCGCCGGTGCGGTGCCCGTCTCCGTGCAGTGGTCCAGCTCGTGGACGGGCAGCGGGAGTTCCGGGCTCACCGGCCCCTGGGCCGCGCGCAGGGACGGGGTGCGGGCCGCACGCACGGCGGTGGGGGATCCGAGGGCCGTGAGGACGCTGCGGAGGGCGGGCGCGGGGGCCGGGGGGACATGCAGGGGCATGGTGGGTCGCCTCTCTCATTCGACAGGCACAGTGGAGCGAGCGGGACAGGTGCGGACGGCGCTGTCTGCGGGGCCAGAGGGGCGGGGGCAGGGGCCCCGGGGGCGGGGGACCGCGAGCGCCAACTCTCTGTCTCAACCGGGGAGTTTATACGACAGGTGTTCAGGGCGGGTTTCCGCTAGCCGTTCCCAATATGGCGGGCAAGTCGCTATTCGGTCGCTCTCGCGGGGCTTATCTCCCGATTCCGGATCGAGTGCTACGCCGCTGCCTCGGCTTTTGATGCGAGTGCGGTCGGCCGATTCTCATCGGTTTTTTTCACCACAACCGGAAGGGCGGAAACTGCTTACTTCAGCATGCCTCGTGAATGTGCCGCGCGACAGTTGCTCCGAGGGTACTGATCGAGCGGCCCGCGCGGGGCGTTATCGATCACATCGACGGGGCATCATCCCCCGTACACAGCGGCCGGGTTGTGGGCTGCCCATTCGAGGAGGGACGCTTCGATGGGGGAGAAGGTCGAGGCAGACACGTTCGACCTGTCCGATCGCCACCTGTACCGCAACAAGCTCCAGCAGTGCCTCAAGGCGCTCGCGCGCCTCTTCGAGGAGCAGCGGTTCGACCGGCCCAAGAACCTGATGGGCCTGGAGATAGAGCTGAATCTGGCGGGGCCCGACGGCCTGCCGAGAATGATGAATGCGGAAGTACTGGAGCGCATCGCGAGCCGCGATTTCCAGACCGAACTTGGAATGTTCAATCTGGAAGTGAACATTGCCCCGCACCGGTTGGGCGGACGCGTTCTCGACCGGCTCGCCGAGGAGCTGCGCACGGGCCTCGGCTATGCCCACAGGAAGGCGAACGAGGTGGACGCGGGCATCGTGATGATCGGCATTCTGCCGACCCTGTCACGCCGCCACCTGGTCTCCGCGAACCTCTCGGACGACGACCGCTACACGCTGCTCAACTCCACCATGGTCGCGGCGCGCGGCGAGAGTTTCGCGCTCGACATCGAGGGTGTGGAGCGCCTGACGTGCATGTCGGAGTCCATCGTGCCGGAGGCGGCGTGCACGTCCGTGCAGCTGCACCTGCAGGTGACACCGGGCAAGTTCGCCGACGTGTGGAACGCGGCGCAGTCCGTGGCCGCGGCGCAGGTCGCGGTGGGCGCCAACGCGCCGTTCCTGTTCGGGCGCGAGCTGTGGCGGGAGTCGCGGCCCCCGCTGTTCCTGCAGTCCACGGACACGCGGCCGCCCGAACTGCAGGCGCAGGGCGTGCGGCCGCGCACCTGGTTCGGCGAGCGCTGGATCACGAGCGCGTACGACCTCTTCGAGGAGAACCTGCGGTACTTCCCCGCGCTGATACCGCTGTGCGAGGGCGAGGACCCCCAGGGCGTGCTCGACGCGGGCGGGGTGCCCCGGCTCGCCGAACTGACCCTGCACAACGGCACGGTCTACCGCTGGAACCGCCCGGTGTACGGCATCGCCGACGGCGTACCGCATCTGCGCGTGGAGAACCGCGTGCTGCCCGCGGGGCCCACCGTGACCGACGTCATCGCCAACGCCGCCTTCTACTACGGCGTGGTGCGGGCGCTCGCCGAGGAGGCGCGGCCCGTGTGGTCCCGGCTGCCCTTCGACGCGGCGGCCCGGAACTTCGACACCGCCTGCCGCTACGGCATCGAGGCGCGTCTCGAGTGGCCGCGGCGCGGGCGGTACGGCGGGACCGCGCAGGTGGCGGCCGTCGACCTCGTACGCGACGAGCTGTTGCCGCTGGCCGCGGCCGGGCTCGACGCGTGGGGCGTGGAAGCGGCCGACCGCGATCTGTACCTCGGCGTGATCGAGGAGCGGTGCAAGCGGCGGGTCAACGGCGCGTCGTGGCAGGCGGCGACCTACCACCGGGCCCTGGAGCGCGGCTTGGAGCGCGATGCGGCGCTCGCGGCCACCACACGGCGCTACTGCGAGCTGATGCACGCCGGTGAGCCGGTGCACACGTGGCCGGTGGGGCTGAGGGAGCCGGCGTTGCCGGTGACGTGACCCGCCGCGCGCGGCTTCCTCCTCGGCGTACGGGCCCGTGGCCCGCCGTGCCCCGCGCGGGCGCGTGATCGCGTGAGCGCGGGTCGGCCGACCGCCTTCGGTGCTCATCGGGCAAGCTTGACGACCCAGGTGCGGCCTCGCCCTGTCCGGTTGTCCGTCTGTGCGGCTGTCCGGTGCGAGGAGGCCGCACGGCGAGCGACGAGGCGGGATCACGCAGTGGAGGCAGAAGTGCGAGCGGAGCCGACGGCCGGTGTCCTCCCCGAGGCGGGGCTGTCGCGGCGGACGTTCCGGGACGAGACGCTGCTCGTCCTCGCCCTCTCGCTGGGCGCGAGCGGGGTGTCCGCGCTGATCAGCTTTGTCGGGTCGGTCACCAAGCCGGGCGGGCTCAGCGACCAGACGGCGAAGATGAACACGTCGGCGGCGCCGGGGCGGCCCTGGCTCGACCTCGCGTGGCAGCTGTTCGGCATCTCCACCGCGCTCGTGCCGGTGGCCCTGGTCGCGCACTTCCTGCTGCGGGAGGGTTCGGGGCTGCGGGCCATCGGCTTCGACCGCGCAAGGCCCTGGCCGGACCTCGGGCGCGGCGCCGCGATCGCCGCGGTCATCGGCTCCACCGGGATCGCCTTCTACCTGGCCGCCCGCGGCCTCGGCTTCAACCTCACGGTGGTGCCGGACAACCTGCCCGACGTGTGGTGGAAGTACCCGGTGCTCGTCCTCTCGGCGCTGCAGAACGCGATCCTGGAGGAAGTGATCGTGGTCGGCTATCTGCTGCGCAGGCTCGGGCAGTTGGGCTGGACGCCGATGGCCGCGCTCGCGGCGAGCTCGGTGCTGCGCGGGTCGTACCACCTGTACCAGGGCATCGGCGGGTTCGTCGGGAACATGGCGATGGGTGTGGTGTTCGTGCTGCTCTACCGGCGGTGGGGCCGGGTCGGGCCGCTCGTGGTGGCGCACTCGCTGTTGGACATCGGCGCGTTCGTCGGCTACGCGCTGCTCGCCGGGAAGGTGGGGTGGCTGCCCACCGCGTGACGTGACGCGGTGGGCGGGCCCGGGTCGGGCCGGGGTCAGGCCAGCAGGTCGCCCTCGATGACGGTGACCGCGCGACCGGTCAGCAGGGTGCGGTCGCCGCGCAGTGCGGTGCGGACCAGGCCGGAGCGGGGTGAGGCCTGCAGGCCCGTGAGCTCGGTGCGGCCGAGCCGTTCGGACCAGAACGGTGCCAGGGCGGTGTGCGCGCTGCCCGTCACCGGGTCCTCGTCGATGCCCACGTTCGGGAAGAAGCCGCGCGAGACGAAGTCGTAGCCACGGGTGGGGTCCTCGGCGAGCGCGGTCGCGATGATGCCCCGCTCGGAGTGCCGTGCCAGGGCCTTGTGGTCCGGGGTGAGCGCGCGCACCGTCTTCTCGTCGGCCAGCTCGACCACCAGGTCGCCGATGTGCCGGCCCGCGTCCTGGACCGAGAGCGGCTCGGCGCCCAGGGCCTCGGCGACGCCGTCCGGTGCCTCGGCGGCGGTGAGCGGCGCGGTCGGGAAGTCGAGCGTGATGGCGCCGTCGTCGTGGGTCGTCGCGGCGAGCACGCCGGACCGGGAGGCGAAGCGCACCGGGCCGTTCACGGCGCCCGTGGTGTGCAGGACGTGTGCGGTGGCCAGGGTGGCGTGGCCGCACAGGTCGACCTCGGTGGCGGGCGTGAACCAGCGCAGCGCCCAGTCGGCCTCGCCGCCCGGAGGCAGCGGGTGGGCGAAGGCGGTCTCGGCGTGGTTGACCTCCATGGCCACCCGCTGGAGCCAGGTGTCGTCCGGGAAGGAGTCGAGCAGCACGACGCCCGCCGGGTTGCCGGTGAAGGGGCGGTCGGCGAAGGCGTCGACGATACGGATGCGCGTCCGTGAAGGTGTGGTCATGCGGCGACCGTAGGGGTCCACCGGCGCGCAAGGACAAGGCCAATCCGGCTTTGGTGGCCCCATCGGGCGCGCTGGGTTCGCTTTTGGCCATCGACGTGTGGGGCTCTCGTGTGGATTCTTCGGGTGCGCCTTGTCAGCCGAACAGTTCCGATATATCGTTGAGGCATCGCGACAGATCAACGATGTCGCGGTAGATCACTGAAGGAGATCAATCTGAGGTCACCTGAGAAAGGACTGATCGATATGCGTTCCCACGGTTTTGAACATGAGCACAAGCGCGGCCAGGGGCGTGGCCCCTGGGGCGGCGGTCGCGAGGGCCGGGGCGGTTTCGAGGGGCGGCGCGCGGCGTTCGGGCCCTTCGGTCCCGGCTTCGGCGGGCCCGGTCCCTGGGGCGGCGGGCGCGGTGGCCGGGGCGGCCCGCGCGGCAGGGCGCGGCGCGGCGACGTACGGGCGTCGATCCTGGCCCTCCTGAAGGACCGGCCGATGCACGGCTACGAAATGATCCAGGAGATCGCCGAGCGCAGCGGCGGGGCGTGGAAGCCCAGCCCCGGCTCCGTCTACCCGACCCTCCAGCTCCTGGAGGACGAGGGCCTGATCGCCAGCGCGAGCGAGGGCGGCAAGAAGCTCTTCTCGCTCACCGAGTCCGGCCGCGAGGCGGCCGACGAGGGCCCGGACGCGCCTTGGGAAGAGGCCGGGCGCGGGGTCGACTGGGAGGCCCTGACCGAGATCCGGCAGGCCGGGTTCGGCCTGATGGAGGCGTTCGGCCAGGTCTGGAAGACCGGCTCCAAGGAGCAGCGCGAGAAGGCGCTGTCCGTCATCAACGACGCCCGCAAGAAGCTGTATCTGATCCTCGCCGACGAGGACTAGACGAGGGCCCCGGCCTGGGGCCGGGCGGCGGCTGAGCGGGCGCGGGCACGGGCCCGCGCCGCTGGTGAGGCGCCTCGCGCGGACCGCGCGGGGCGCCTCGTCGTCGTACGGGAGTGCTGGGCGGGGGCGCTGTACGGGGGAGTTGCACGGGGAGGTTGGACGGGCAGGTGGGACGGGGAAGCTGTACGGGGCGTCGCGCGCCGCGCGCCGGGCGGGGCCGTCGTACGAGGCTCAGGTCACCAGGCCGCCCAGCTTGCGCAGCGACTCGTTCATCGCCGCCGTCGCCGAGTCCTTGAGCTTGCCCGCCATGAGCGACACCGCGGCGCCGGTGAACTCGCCGTCCGTACGGATCGTCGTCGCCCCGCCGTCGGGTTCGAGCGTGTAGCGGGTGCTGACGTCGACGCCCATCGGGCCCCTGCCCTTGATCGCGAACACGCGAGGGCTCTCGAGCTCCACGACCGTCCAGACCACCTCGGCCGGAAAGCCCATGAGCTTCATGTTCTCCACGAAGGTGCCGCCCTCCGCGAGCGCGTCGGGGGCGCCCTGGGGGAAGCCGGTGTGCGTGGTGCTCCACTTCCCGTACGCGGAGAGGTCGGTGAGCTGCGCCCAGACCTTCTCCGCCGGTGCTTCGATCCGTGCTTCCGCGCTGACTTCGGCCAAGGCGACCACCCCTTGTCGTCGGGTGCTGCGGCGAGCGCAGCTACGGTGTCGCGGAACGTAGCGGCGGGACCTGCAACTTTCAATACTGATGGCCCGTCAGATCCGGGCGTCCGCGCCGGGGTAAGGTGGGCGCTTCCGCCCGCACCGCTGAAAGGCCGCCATGCCTCCGCTCGCCCACTCCGCCGTCGTCGACCGGCTGCGCGCCGCGGGCTGTGTGTTCGCCGAGGACGAGGCGGACCTGCTCGTCGCCGCCGCGGCGAGCCCCGAGGACCTGGACGCCATGGTGGAGCGGCGGGCGAGCGGCCTTCCGCTGGAGCACGTCGTGGGCTGGGCCGAGTTCGCGGGCCTGCGCATCTCCGTCGACCCCGGCGTGTTCGTGCCGCGGCGCCGCACCGAAGCCCTGGTCCGCGAGGCGGCCTCGCTCGCCGAGCCCGGGGCCGTGGTCGTCGACCTGTGCTGCGGCACCGGCGCCCTCGGTGCCGCGCTCGCCGCCGCGCTCGGGCGGGCCGAGCTGCACGCGGCCGACATCGACCCGGCGGCGGTGGCCTGCGCGCGCCGCAACGTACGCGCCGCCCGGGGCCAGGTCTACGAGGGCGACCTCTACGAAGCGCTGCCCGGCACCCTGCGCGGGCGCGTCGACGTGCTGCTTGCGAACGTTCCGTACGTGCCGTCGGACGAGGTCGCGCTGCTGCCCGCGGAGGCCCGCGAGCACGAGGCGCGGGTGGCGCTCGACGGCGGCACCGACGGGCTCGACGTCCTGCGGAGGGTGACCTCCCGGGCCCCACTGTGGCTGGCGCCGGGCGGGCGGCTGCTGTTCGAGACCAGCGAGCGGCAGGTGCCGTCGGCGGTCGAGGCCGTCGCGGGCGCGGGGCTCGCGCCGCGTGTCGTCACCGACGACGAGCTGTACGCGACCGTGGTGATCGGGACGCGGCCGGAGGCATAGCCCGGCGCGTACGTGGCCCCGGGTGCGCGGGGGCGCGCGAGTTCCCGGCGCGGCGGGTGGGTCGGGCGCGTGTCAGGCGGGGGCGGCCGCCGCGTGAGGCGGGGTCGGCTGCCGCGTCGGACAGGGGGTCAGCCGACGCGCCGTATCGCCGCCGCGTCGAACAGGTCGGGGGCCCGGGGGAAGGGGCCTTCGTCGTGGCAGTGCCAGGCCTCCCAGAACAGGTCGGCGGGCAGGGCGTCCTCGGGCGCGTACACCCGGTACACGTACTGTCTGCCGTCGATCGCCGGCAGGGTGACCAACCAGCATCTGGTCTCCATGCCACTGACAGACGAGCGCCGGTGCACGGCGGTTGCGTACCCGGCGCGAAGCAAGGCGGCGCGCGCCCCACCTGCGAAAACGGCCGGATGTCATCCGTAAGGAGGACAACCCTCCCGGCGGTGCCCACCCTGTGTCGGACGGCGAAATGCTTCCCGCCGCCGATGCCGTTGCCTCTGACGACTGATGGGGTGGGAGGTGTGCAAAGCCGTACCCCCCAGGGCGCAGAATCCGGCCCGACCCGAACGGACATCGACTCCAGCCTGAGCGTGGCGCTGGCCTCGGTGATGTCCGGTGCGCGCAGACGGGCCGTGCGGGACGGGGACCGGCAGGTCGACACCGCGCATCTGCTGCACTCGCTCCTGGAGTACGAGCCGCAGGTGCGGGCGGTCTTCGACGGCGGCGAGCAGGTGGCGCGGCTGCTCGGCTACCTCGTGCAGCGCAGCATCGGGTACGGGCTGCAGTGGCAGGGCACCGTCGAGGACTCCGGGGCCGTGCCGGTGATCGCGTCGGCCAAAGAAACGGTTCTCTCGCCCGCCGCCGCAGGCGCCATGGAGGCGGCCCTCGAGCGGGCCGCGCTGCGGGGCGAGCCGCAGGCCCGCGGCCTCGACCTGCTTGCCGCCCTCGCCGCCGACCGCGAGTGCCGGGCCGTCGAGGTGCTGCGCCGCGCCGGGGTCGACGCCGACGCGCTGCTGCGCCGGGTCGAGAGCGGGCCGGAGGCGGGGTACGAGTCCGGCTGGTGATCGCGGTCGGGCCGGAGCGGTGTCAGGCGGCCGCTGTCCGCTGTCCGCTGTTCGCTGTCCGCTGTTCGCCGTTGTCCGCTGTTGTCCGCCGCGTTGAGGACGTCCGCCGATTGAGACAGTGGTCATCAAAGGTGTTGCTCCTGACGGCGACTGGTCATCATGTGGCGGTGAGCGGGTCTCAGGAGAAACTTCAGGGTGATCGGGCGGGCCGGGCGGGGCACGGCAGAGGGCTCGGGCTGAGCCTCGCGCTCGTGTCGGCGTTCGCCTTCGGCGGCTCCGGCGTCGCGGCCAAGCCGCTGATCGAGGCGGGCCTCGACCCGCTGCACGTGGTGTGGCTGCGCGTGGCGGGCGCCGCCCTCGTCATGCTGCCCGTCGCCTGGCGCCACCGCGGACTCGTACGGCGCCGGCCCCTGCTGCTCGCGGGCTTCGGCCTGCTCGCCGTCGCCGGTGTCCAGGCCTGCTACTTCGCCGCCATCTCCCGCGTCCCGGTGGGCGTCGCCCTGCTCGTCGAGTACCTCGCGCCGGCCCTCGTCCTCGGCTGGGTGCGGTTCGTGCAGCGCAGGCCGGTGACGCGGGCGGCCGCGCTCGGCGTGGTCCTCGCCGTCGCCGGGCTCGCCTGCGTCGTCGAGATCTGGTCGGGCGTCGGCTTCGACGCCGTCGGGCTGCTGCTCGCGGTCGGTGCCGCCTGCTGCCAGGCCGGGTACTTCGTCCTGTCCGACCAGGGCGGCGACGCGGGCGACGACGCCCCGGACCCGCTCGGCGTCGTCGCGTACGCCCTGCTCGTCGGCACGGCCGTGCTCACGCTGATCGCGCGGCCCTGGGGCATGGACTGGCGGCTGCTCGGCGACAGCGCCGACGTGGGCGGCTCGGCGGTGCCCGCCTGGGCGCTGCTCGGCTGGATCGTGCTGATCGCGACCGTCGTCGCGTACGTCACCGGGGTGCCGTCCGTGCGCAGGCTCTCGCCGCAGGTGGCGGGCGTCGTGGCCTGTCTCGAAGCGGTGATCGCGACGGTGCTCGCCTGGGTCGTGCTCGGCGAACGCCTGTCGGCGCCGCAGCTCGCCGGCGGTGCCGTCGTGCTCGTGGGCGCGTTCATCGCGCAGTCGGGGACCCCGGCGAAGCCGTCGCAGGACCAGGTCACCGGCGTTGTCCCGGAATCCGAACAGGAGTTGTCCCCGAGCGGGACCGCCGCATAGGGTGCTGATCATGCACGCACGAGCACTCGTTCTTCCGCCTCCGGCCGCCTAGCGCGGGCCTCTCACGGATCTGCCCTGGCCGATGGCCGGGCCGAACGGTGCTGCCCGCAGACGACAGTCCAGGACCTGCGTCGTCCGAGCACCTTCTTTTCTTCTCTCTGCTTGTGTTCCTTCTTGTGGCGTCTTCCGTTGTGTCGTCGTCACTCGGTGCCCGGCCCTGACGCGGTCTCCTCATCTGAACTTCTGCGGAGATTCCACGTGTCGAGCGTGTCGAACGCGTCCAGCGTTTCCCGTACGTCCCTTTCTGCGTCCACTCCTGTGCCCGGCCTGTCCGTCGGGCGCGGACTCGTCCATCTCGCTTTCGCCGGTGCCGCCTGGGGCACCGCGGGCGCGGCTGCCTCGCTGGTCTTCGCGGCCAGCGACATGGGGCCCGTCGCCCTCTCCTTCTGGCGGTGCGCCGGAGGGTTCCTGCTGCTTCTCGCGGCGCGGCTGCTGCGGTCGCGCGGTGCCGCGCAGACCGCCGCGCGCCTGCCCCTGCGCAGCAGGACGTTGCGGATCACCGCCATCGGCGTCGCCCTCGCCGTCTTCCAGACCGCGTACTTCGCGGCCGTCGAGGCGACCGGGCTCGCCGTCGGCACCGTCGTCACGCTGGGCGCGGGCCCGGTCCTGATCGCGCTCGGCGCGCGCCTCACGATGGGGGAGCGGCTCGGGGCCGGCGGCCTGTGTGCGGTGGGCGGCGCGCTCGCCGGGCTCGGCGTGCTGTTCGTGGGCGGGGGTGACGCGGCCGTCCGGCCCTGGGGCGTCGTCTTCGCGCTGCTTTCGGCCGCCGGGTACGCCGTGATGACGCTGCTCACCCGGTGGTGGGGGCGCGACGGAGGGGGCGACTCGGCCGGCACGACGGTGTGGTCGTTCGCGGTCGTGTCGCTGTGCCTGCTGCCGTTCGCCGCGGCCGAGGGGCTCGCGCCGCACGCGTCCGACCCCGCGCGGGTCCTGGTCTGCCTGCTGTACATCGCCGCCGTGCCGACGGCGCTCGCGTACGCGCTGTACTTCGCCGGGGCCGCCGTCGTCCGCTCCGCCACCGTCTCCGTGATCATGCTCCTGGAACCGGTGAGCGCGGCGGCCATCGCCGTCACCCTGCTCGGTGAACAGCTGAACGCGGCCACCGTCGCGGGCACCCTGCTGATGCTGGCGGCGGTGACGGGCCTCGCCGCCGCGGAGGCGCGCGGGGCGGCGCGGGCGCGTCGGGAGGGGGTGGCTGGCTGAGGGACGGGCGCCCCTCACGGGTAGTGGGGCGGGGTGCACCGCGCCCCGCCCCCTAGGGCGCCGACCCCCACCGCCCTCACCCCGCCCGGCGCCGCCGCAGCTGATGGTCGAGCGCCGCCGCGTCCCGCGGCCCGCCGCGCTCCTTGAGCCCCGCGGCGATCCGGTCCTGCACCTCAAGGGGCTTGTGGTGGGCGTACTTGAACTTCGCCTGTACGTCCACCACGTCGAGGGACAGGCCGCGGATGCCGGAGAGCAGCCGGCCGTACGGCGCCTCGCCCACCGCCGCGGCCACGGAGCCGCCCTCGGCCTGGAAGTGGGCGAGCTGGCGGTTCAGGAGTGCGGCCTTCTCCGCGGGGTCGTCCACGACGCGGGCCGCGCAGCGGAGCTGGACGGCGGCGTAGAAGCTGGTCGGCACGCCGTGCTCGGCCGGCGCGTCCGGGGCCGCCGCCCAGGGGCCCGGCACGAAGACGTAGTCGTCGACCACGCTCAGGACGACGTCCGGGTTCGCCTCGAGCGCGGCCCACAGTGGGTTGGGGCGCGCCAGATGGATCAGGACGCGGCCGCGCGGGCCCGCATCCGCGTCGTACACGAAGTGCGTCGGCTGGAGGTGCGGCGGCTCGCCGGGCAGGCCGTTCACCCCGAGCTGCCCGAAGTCGCGGACGGCGAGCCAGTCCTGCCACTCGGCGTCGGACCCCGGGGCGTCCCAGGGGTGGACGAGCAGCACCACGTCAGAGCTCGATCAGATAGTCGGGTACCTCGATGCCGGGAGCGAGGTCGGGGGACGGGACGACCGGGTCGTAGCCCTTGCGCACCGGGACGAGGCCCGACCAGTACGGCAGGTCCATGTCCTCCGGATCGTCGGTCGGGTCGCCGGTGCGCAGCTTCGCCGACACCTCGTCGAGGTCGAGGCGGAGGACGGCGGTCGCCGCGAGTTCCTTGCCGTTCGCGGGCCGCGAGTCGGCGGCGCGGCCGGGCACGACGTGGTCGACGATCGCGTCGAGCGCGGTGCGCTTCTCCTCGGGGTCCGTGACCTGGTGCGCGATGCCGTGCACCACCACGGAGCGGTAGTTGACCGAGTGGTGGAAGGCCGACCGGGCCAGGACCAGGTCGTCGACGTGGGTGACCGTCAGGCACACGGGCAGGCCCGGGTCCGCCTCCTCGCCGCCCGCGGCGCCCGCCATCCGCAGCGGCCGGGACCCCGTCGACCCGTGCACGTACAGCGTCTCGCCCACCCGGCCGTACAGCGTCGGCAGGACCACGGGCGCGCCGTCGCGCACGAAGCCGAGGTGGCACAGGTACGTCTCGTCGAGTATCGCGTGCACCAGCGCGTGGTCGTACGCGGCGCGGTCGCGGGACCGGGTGGGGACGGTGCGGTCGGTCGGTGCGTAGGACGGCTCCTGCGGCGCGCTGTCCGTCGCTGCCGGCTGGGTGGTCGCCATGCCTTTCTCCCTCTCGTGTGCGCGTGTGGTGTCGTCGGGGCGCTGCGGGGCCGTACGGACGTCGTACCGGTGTCGTACGGGCGTCGTACGGGGCTGTCCGCGTGGCCGTTTGCGGGCTTTATTGCGCTAGTGCATACTGTGCTTTGTGCTAGGAGAGTATCCGATCGTCGGGCGGCGCGCAGCCGAGATCGCGGCCAGTGTCGAGCGTGCGGTGGGGCACGGCGAGCTGGAGCCGGGGCAACTCCTGCCCCCGATGCGGGAGTTGGCGGGCCGTCTGGGTGTCAATCCCAATACGGTGGCGGCCGCCTACCGCACGCTGCGCGAGCGCGGCGTCATCGAGACGGCCGGGCGGCGCGGCAGCCGGGTGCGGAGCAAGCCGGCCACGACGGCGCGGGAGTACAGCCGCGTGGAGGTGCCGCCCGGGGTGCGGGACGTGGCGAGCGGCAATCCGGACACGGCCCTGCTGCCCCCGCTCGCCGAGGCCTTCGCGGCGGCGGTGGCGCTGTCGGAGAAGAACCCCGTCCTGTACGGGGAGGCGGCCGTGGACCCGGATTTGAGCCGCCACGCGCGCGGGGCGCTGGACGCGGACGGCGTGCCGGACGGTCCTGTCACCGTCACCTCCGGGGCGCTGGACGGGATCGAGCGGGTGCTCGCGGCGCGACTCAAAGTCGGCGACGCCGTGGCCGTCGAGGACCCGGGCTGGGGCAGCGTGCTCGACCTCGTGTCCGCCCTCGGGCTGCGGCCGGTGCCGGTCGGCGTCGACGACGACGGGCCGCTGCCCGACGACGTGGAGCGGGCCCTGCGGTCCGGCGCCCGTGCCCTGGTGGTCACCAGCCGCGCCCAGAACCCCACCGGCGCCGCCGTCGGTGCCGCACGCGCGCGTGCCGTACGGAAAGTGCTCGCCGTCCACAAGGAGACGCTGGTCGTCGAGGACGACCACGGTCACGGCATCGTCGACCTGCCGCTGCACACGCTGTCCGGCGCCACGCACAGCTGGGCGTTCGTCCGCTCCACGGCCAAGGCCTACGGGCCCGATCTGCGGCTCGCCGTGCTCACCGGTGACGCGGAGACCGTCGACCGGGTGCAGGGCCGGATCCGGCTCGGGCCCGGGTGGGTGAGCAAGGTCCTCCAGCGTGCCGTGACACACCTGTGGGAGAGCGGGGCCGTGGACCCGCGGGCGGTGGCCGGGGCCTACGGCCGCAGGCGCGACGCGCTGATCGCCGCCCTCGCCGAGCGCGGTGTCACGGCGTACGGGCGCAGCGGCATGAACGTGTGGGTACCGGTGCCCGACGAGACCGGGGCGGTCGCGCGGCTGCTGCACGCGGGCTGGGCGGTCTCCCCGGGGGCGCGGTACCGGCTGGGCGCGCCTCCCGGTGTGCGGATCACCGTCTCGGCGCTCACCGGCGACGACATCGCGACGGTGGCCGACGCCGTGGCGGCGGCCATCGGGCCCGTGCCCGCGCGGCGCTACGGGTGAACTCCGGGGCCGGGGGCTCAGGTCCGCCGGGCGCGCGGTCTGGACTGGGTGAGGGCGGCCCCCGCGAGGATGATCACGGCGCCGACCGGAGTCGTCCAGGTCAGGGACTCACCGAGCACCGCTACGCCCGCCGCCGTCGCGATGACCGGGGTGAAGTACGTGACCATCTGGGCCGTCGTCGGGCCGACTTCGGCGACGATGT
Organism: Streptomyces sp. NPDC059003; assembly: GCF_042740445.1. Classification (NCBI taxonomy): domain Bacteria; kingdom Bacillati; phylum Actinomycetota; class Actinomycetes; order Kitasatosporales; family Streptomycetaceae; genus Streptomyces; species Streptomyces sp. NPDC059003. Next base: position 28,800 of record NZ_JBHYJH010000050.1, read on the forward strand.
CGTACTGGATCAGGAAGGCCAGGCCGGTGCCGACCGCGCCGAGGGCGACGACCGCGAGCAGCGGCACCACGGGGAAGTGGCTGGGCAGCGACGTGAACAGGGGCGTCACGACGGCCAGTTCGAGCGTCGCTACGAAGAGCTGGGCGCCGGTGAGGGCGAGGTTCGAGTGGCCCGAGCCCGCCAGCGTGCGGCGGACGTAGATCCAGCCGATCGGGTAGCAGAGCGAGGCGAGCAGCGCCATGGCTGTGCCGCGCGCGTCCAGGCCGCTGAAGCCCTGCCAGGCGCCGAGCACCGTGAGGACGCCCAGGAAGCCGAGCCCGAGCCCCGCGACCCGGCGCCGCGTGGGGCGGTCCTCGGAGAGGGCGACGAGCGACAGGGCCATGCCCCACAGCGGTGACGTCGCGTTGCAGATCCCCGCGAGCGTCGAGGGGATCGTCAGCTCGGAGTACGCGAACAGTGAGAACGGCGCCGCGTTGAGCAGCAGCGCCGCCACCGACAGGTGCGCCCACGTGCGCGGGGAGCGGGGGAGCCGTTCGCGCTTGACCACCAGGACGACGGCGACCACCGCCGTGCCGAACAGGAGCCGCCCGAAGGTGACCTGGAACGGCGCGTACCCCTCCGTGCCGACCTTGATGAACAGGAAGCTGAAGCCCCAGACGAGGGACAGGAAGGCGAAGCGCAGGCGCCAGTCGAGCTTGCGGCGGCCGTCTGTGCGCGCGCCGGGCTCCTGGGTCGACGCCGGGGCTGGGGCGGGTGCGGGTGCGGGTGGCGGTGCGAGGGCCGGGGCCGGGGCGGCCGGGGTGGTGGCAGGGGTGGTCATGCAAGCCACGATGGATCAAGCGATCTCTTAGCACAAGCGAGTTTTCTTGCCTGGTATCGCGTAGCATCGCTTACATGTCGAACCTGGAGCGGCCATGCTGAACCTGGAGCGCCTGCGCACGCTCGACGCCCTCGCCCGGCACGGATCGGTGAGCGGCGCGGCGGCCGGGCTGCACGTCACGACGTCCGCGGTCTCGCAGCAGATGACCAAGCTGGAGCGGGAGGTGGGCCAGCAGCTGCTCGCCAAGAACGGCAGGGGCGTGCGCCTCACCGACGCCGGGCGGCTGCTCGCCGACCACGCGGCGCGCATCCTGTCCCAGGTCGAGCTCGCCCAGTCCGACCTGGAGCAGCAGCGCGGCAAGGCGGTCGGCGAGCTGCGGATCTCCGCGTTCCCGACGGCCATGCGGGGCCTGCTGCCCGCCGCCCTGTCGTCCCTGCGGGTGCGCCACCCCGGCCTGCGCGTCGAGGCGCAGGAGTCGGAGCCGCAGCAGGGCGTGCGCGGCGTGGTCCGCGGCGACCTGGACCTGGCGGTGGTCCTCGACTGGTACAACAAGCCGCTGCCGCTGCCCGATGGCCTCATGAAGGCGCCGGTGCTCGACGACCCCGCCGACGTCGCGATGCCGGCCGCCCACCCGATGGCCGACCGCCCCGAGGTCGACCTGGAGGACTTCGCCGAGGACGAGTGGATCACGTGGACGGAGGGCGAGTTCTGCCATGAGTGGCTGATGTTCACGCTGCGCGCGAAGGGCTTCGAGCCGCGCATCGCCCACCGCGCCGAGGAGCACCACACGCAGCTCGCGCTCGTCGCGGCGGGGCTCGGCGTCTGCGTGGCGCCGCGGCTCGGCCGCGACCCGATGCCGGCGGGCGTGCGGACGGCGCCGGTGCGGCAGCGGGTGCGGCGGCATGTGTACGTGGTGTGGCGCTCCGACGCCGATCGCCGGCCCTCTATTCGGGCGGCGGTGGAGGCGTTGAGGGTTGCGGGGGCCGGGTTGGGGTGACATTTTCGTGCGGGTGGGATGGCGTGCCGTCTATCGCGCTTCGCGCTCGTCCTCAAACGCCGGACGGGCTGATTCTGTCCCGGACAGCTTGCGGAAATCCCACGAAGCGATCGTGTCCGGCGTCAGGCGGAGCCACGCGTGGCGGCCGTCGTGCACCATCTCCTCCAGGCCGAAGTTCTTGCGGGCGAACAGGCGTTCCGGGGCGTCGAGTTCGGGGCAGGGCTCCCCGGTGCGCGGGACCTCGCCGACGAACTCGGCGGTGCCGGTGAGCTCGGCTCCCCGCAGCTCCTCGTACCGCTCGCCCGCGTCCACGACGACGGCGATCCGCGGGTCGCGGCGCAGCTCGGCCCAGCGCCTGCTTCGGGTGATGGAGTACAGCCACAGGGACGTGCCGTCCCAGGCGAACCAGAGCGCGCTGACGTGCGGGGCGCCGTCGGCTGACACCGTGGCGACCCGGCAGGTGCGCTGCTCGGCCAGGAACGCGTCCAGTTCGGGCGGCGTCATCATGATCCTGCGGCCGCGGCGCTGTGTGGTGGCCATGCGTCGTCTCCTTGCCCGGTCGCCCGGCGGCTCCGGCTGTTGACGGTGGTGGCTGACGGTGCGTCTGCAGAGCGCTGACAGTGCGTCAGAAGAGCATGGGGCGTCTTCCGTCCGGGCGCAATGCCGGTTAGCCTCCCGCGGACCGCGACCGGGGGCCTGGCCGACCGGGCGACCACGCCGACAGGGAGAGCCATGCCGTCGTACGAACACCTCGGGGAACTGCTCGACCCGGCCACCACCGTCCTGATGACGGTCGAGTGCCAGCAGGGCGTCGTCGGGACGGACAGCGCGCTGCCCGAACTCGCCAAGGAGGCGCGGTCGTCGGGCGCCCTCGTCAACGTGGCGCGGCTGGTGGCCACCGCCCACCTCAGAGGGGTCCAGGTCCTGCACGCCGTCGCCGAGCGGCGGCCCGACGGGCGCGGCGCCAACCGCAACGCGCGCCTGTTCCGCGCCGCCGAACGGCTCCCCGTGCAGCAGCTGTCCGGCACGACGGCGGTGCGCGTCGCCCCGCCGATCGAGGTCGCCGACGAGGACCTCGTCGTACGCCGCCTGCACGGGCTCTCCCCGATCGCGGGCACCGACGTCGACGCCCTGCTGCGCAACCTGGGCTGCCGCACCCTCGTGGTGACCGGCGTCTCGGCGAACGTGGCGATCCCGAACGCCGTCTTCGACGCGGTGAACCTCGGCTACGCCGCCGTCGTGCCTGCGGACGCCATCGCGGGAGTCCCCTCCGAGTACACCCCCGCGATGGTCCGCAACACCCTCGCCCTGGTCGCCACCGTGACCTCGACCGAGGAGGTCCTTGGGGTCTGGAACGGGCCGCGCGTCAGGCCAGTTTGATCTCGCCGCCCTCCACGCTGATCTCCGCCGCGGGCAGCGGCTTCGGCGCCGGGTTCTGCTTCACGCTGCCGTCGGCGATGTCGAACTTGCTGCCGTGACAGGGGCAGTTGATGGTGCCGCCCGCCACGCTCGTCACGGGGCACTGCTTGTGGGTGCAGCGGTTGGAGAAGGCCTTGAACTCGCCCTTCGTCGGCTGTGTGACCACCACGCCCTCGTCCTTGAAGATCTTGCCGCCGCCCACGGGGATGTCCGCGGTCCTGGCGAGCACGGCGCCGCCCGCGCCCCCGCCGCCCTGCTCCTTGTCCGACGCCTCGCCCGCGGGCTCGGACGAGTCCTTGTCGTCGTCCGAGCCGCACGCGGCGAGCGCGGCGGCAAGACCGGCCGCTCCGACGGCGGTGACGACGGTGCGGCGGGCGGGCCCGCGCGGCTCGGCCTTGGCGACGCCAGGGGAAACGTCCCTGAGGGAATCTCTGAAGACATCCCTGGAAACGCCCTTGGCCACGTTCTTGGAAGGCTCTGCCCCGGAAACAGTCATGCCAGGTGGTACGGAGGGCGGCGCCGGGTTGTTCAAGCCTTCAAGGATTTCTTGAGGAAGTCGAGCTCCAGGCGGAGCAGGTTCGCCGCGATGTCTCCCTGAGCGACCAGATGGCTCGCGCCGGGCAGCGGCAGCACGGTGTGCGGCCGCCCCGCGGCGAGCAGCGCCGCCGAGAAGCGCAGCATGTGCACCGGCAGGACGTTGTCGTCGGACAGGCCGTGCACCAGCATCAGGGGCCGGGACAGACGGTGCGCGTGGGCGATGAGCGAGCAGCGCTCGTAGTGCTGGGGCTGCACGTCGGGGTGGCCAAGGAAACGTTCCTTCCAGTGCGTGTCGTACAGGCGCAGGTCCGTCGGTGCCGCCCCCGCCACCGCGGCGTGGAAGACGTCGGGGCGGTGCAGCACGGCACCCGCCGCGAGATAGCCGCCGAACGACCAGCCGCGGATGCCCACCCGCTCCAGGTCCAGATCGGCGTGCGCCTCCGCGGCGGCGTGCAGCGCGTCCACCTGGTCGTCAAGGACGGGCGTCAACTGGTCGCCGTACACGGCCTGCTCCCACCGCCGCCCGCGCCCCGGAGTGCCACGGCCGTCCGTGATCAGCACCGCGAAGCCCTGCTCGGCGAACCACTGGGCCACGACCGCCCACCACGCGCGCGCGTGGACGACGAGTTGGATTCCTGGACCCGCGTACGGGCACAGCAGCACCGGCAGCCGCGCGGAGCCGTCCTCATGCCAGGAAGGCAGGAACAGGGAGCTGCGCAACTCCCGCTCCCCAAGGGTGAGATGGCGGGGCCGTGGCGTCACGACGGGCTCTTCGGAGAGCACGGCGATGCTCCCTACAGGGCGGCCCGCGTGCAGTACGGACACCGTCCGGCCCTCCGGAGTGCTGCTGTCCAGGACCACGGTGGCGCCGCCGACCGCGGCGGTGTGCACGCCGGGCGCCGCGCTGATCCGGCACAGACCGCTGCCCGGCTCGTCCTCCTCGTCCAGCGGTGACAGCGACCAGACGTGCGTCTCCATGGGCTCGTGCGACGCCGTGAACCACACGCGCTCGCCCACGATGCCGATCACCTCGCGCACCTGGAGGCCGGACGGCGTCTTCGCGGTGCCCGCGCTCAGCCCCCGGGTGTCGTGGTCCACGGGGCAGTGCAGCACCGGGCGGCCGCACTCCAGGCGGGCGGGCGTGCCCGGTACCAGGGGGAGCCAGGGGCTGTCGTGCTGGCGCCGGGCCACGTGGGACTCGCCCGTCTCCGGGTCGACCTCGACGACGTACAGGGTGCGCTGGTCGCGGGTCTGAAGGGTGACCAGCGGTCCGTGCACGTCCCAGGCGGCCGTCGGCACGTAGTCGAAGCGGGCGTCCGTCCACTCGCCTTCGGAGTGGTGCCCTTCTCCTTCGAGGACTCCGGGGTGGTGTGCCGCTTCGGGGCCTCCGGGGTGGTGTGCCGCTTCGAGGTCCTCGGGGTGGTGTGCCGCCTTCTCCGGCGTCCGCACCGCGACGCGCCGCGTCCCGTCCGCGGCCACGATGTGCAGCGTCGTCTCCGCGTTCTCCGTGCCCGCCGCCGGGTACGCCACCGCGCGCGGCGCGCGCTCCGGGTGCGCCGGGTCCGACAGCCACCAGCGCCGCACGCGCGCGGTGTCCACCCGGGCCACCAGGAGCGCGTCGCCGTCCGGCGACCACCAGAACCCCCGGTGCCGATGCATGGACTCGGCGGCCACGTGATCGGCGAGGCCGTACGTCACCGTGTCGCTCTCGGGCTCGGCGAGCGCCCGGTCCCCCGTGCCGTCGGCGCCCACGACGCGCAGGGCGCCCCCGGTGACGTACGCGACGAGGGAGCCGTCGGGCGACGGGCGGGGGTCGACCACCGGTCCCGCCGTGTCGATCCGGCGGGGCGCGCCGCCGTCGGTCCGGACCGTCCACAGCGCGCCGTTGACCGCTAAGGCCACCACGCGCGCGTGGGCGTCGGTCGCGTAGGCCACCACTCCCTGGGAGGCCTCCCGCGCCCGCTCCCTGCGCACGCGCTCCGCCTCCGGCACCGGCCCTGACGCGCCGAGCGCGAGCGGGTCGACGAGCATGCGCTCCTCGCCGGTGGCCACCTCGTACGACCAGAGTCTGCTGACCGGGTCGTCGCCGGCGGTGGAGCGTACGAAGAGCACGTGCGCGCCGTCCCGGGACACCGTGAAGCCGCTGGGCACCCCGAGCGCGAAACGACGGGTCCGGGCGAACTGGGCAGGAAGATCGGAGGAGTCCATGACCGGACACTAGCCCCGGGCCGCTCGTGATCGAAGGGGCCCTCCGGCTCGTGATCGAACTGTCGGACCCCGGAAGTAACCTGGGGCCATGCTCACCGAAGTCACCGCCGTCCGCTACGTCACGCCGTTGCGTGAGGGCGGGTCGCTGCCCGGACTCGTCGAGACCGACGACGGCCACGGGGCGTACGCGACGTACGTCATGAAGTTCGCGGGCGCGGGCCAGGGCCGCAAGACGCTCGTCGCCGAAGTGATCTGCGGGCAGCTGGCGCGCCGCCTCGGCCTGCGCGTGCCTGGGCTCACGGGCATCCGGCTGGATCCGGTGCTCGGCCTCGGCGAGCCGGACCAGGAGGTGCAGCAACTGCTCAAGTCGAGCGGCGGCCTGAACCTGGGCATGGAGTACCTGCCGGGCGCCCTCGGCTTCGACCCGCTGGCCTTCGTGGTCGACCCCGTGGAGGCCGGGCGCGTCGTGTGGTTCGACGCGCTCGTGGGCAACGTGGACCGCTCGTGGCGCAACCCCAACCTCCTGGTGTGGCACGGCGACGTCTGGCTCATCGACCACGGCGCCACCATGATCTGGCACCACAACTGGCCCACGGCCCAGGCCGCCGCGACCCGGCCGTACGACGCGTCCGACCACGTCCTCGCCCCGTACGGCCCCGATGTGACGGCGGCCGCCGCCGAGCTCGCCCCGCTCGTCACCAAGGAGCTGCTCGCCGAGGTCACCGCCGACGTGCCCGACGCCTGGCTGGACGGCGAGGCGGGCTTCGACAGCGCCGACGCCGTGCGCCGGGCCTACGCCGACGCGCTGCTCCCGCGCGCGGAGAGCGTCCACGAACGCATCACCCTGGAAGGCGCCGCCCAGTGACCGACGTGAACGAAGCGAGCCGGACCCCCGCCCCGGGGACTCCCGCCCCCGCCGCCGAGACCCCCGCGCGGGACGTCTTCGAGTACGCGCTGCTCCGGGTCGTCCCGCGCGTGGAGCGCGGCGAGCAGTTCAACGCGGGCGTGGTCCTCTACTGCCGTGCCAAGTCCTTCGTGGCCGCCCGCACCCACCTCGACGAGGCCAAGCTCCGCGCCCTGGACCCGGAGGCCGACGCGGCCGGGGTGCGCGCGGCCCTGCGTGCCGTCGAAGGGGTCTGCGCGGGCGGTGACGCGGCGGGGCAGGCCGCGCGGGACGACGCGGGGCGGCGCTTCCGCTGGCTGATCGCGCCGCGCTCGACCGTCGTGCAGCCGGGCCCCGTGCACACGGGACTCACCGCCGACCCCGAGGCCGAGGTGGAGCGGCTCGTCGAGCTGCTCGTGCGGTAGGCCCGGCCCGATGGACGGGCCCCGGGCCGGGGAACCGGCCTGGGGGCCGTTGACACCGGGTGCCAGGGCTTCTAGCGTCTCGTCTGCTGAAGGTACTAAGCGGTCGCTCACCTGGGGGCGTGCCGCTGAGCCGCATCCCAAGGGCGAGGAGAGCCAGCATGTCCACCACTGAGCAGCGCGTCGCGGTCGTGACCGGAGCAGCGCGAGGCATCGGCGCGGCCACCGCCGTCCGCCTCGCCGCCGAGGGCCGCGCCGTCGCCGTGATCGACCTCGACGAGGCCGCCTGCAAGGACACCGTCGAGAAGATCACGGCGGCGGGCGGCAAGGCACTCGCCGTCGGCTGCGACGTGTCGGACGAGGCCCAGGTCGAGGCGGCCGTCGCCCGGGTCGCCCAGGAGCTCGGCGCGCCCACGATCCTGGTGAACAACGCGGGCGTGCTGCGGGACAACCTGCTGTTCAAGATGAGCGCCGACGACTGGGACACGGTGATGAACGTGCACCTGCGCGGCGCGTTCCTGATGTCCCGCGCCTGCCAGAAGCACATGGTGGACGCGGGCTTCGGCCGCGTCGTGAACCTGTCGAGCTCCTCCGCGCTCGGCAACCGCGGCCAGGTCAACTACGCCGCGGCCAAGGCCGGCATGCAGGGCTTCACCAAGACGCTCGCCAAGGAGCTCGGCAAGTTCGGCATCACCGCCAACTCGGTGGCGCCCGGCTTCATCGCCACGGAGATGACCAAGGCCACCGCCGACCGCGTGGGCATGGGCTTCGAGGACTTCAAGGCCGCGGCCGCCACGCAGATCCCGGTGCAGCGCGTCGGCACGCCCGAGGACATCGCCAACGCCATCGCCTTCTTCACGGGCGACGCGGCGGGCTTTGTCTCCGGGCAGGTCCTGTACGTCGCCGGCGGCCCCCTCAACTAACGCCCCTCCGCCCACCCAGCGCAAAGGACAGTACGGATGGCAGTGCAGGACAGCGGCAAGGCGGCGCTCGTCACCGGGGCGAGCCGCGGCATCGGCTACGGCATCGCGGAGGCGCTCGTCGCCCGCGGCGACCGCGTGTGCATCACCGGGCGCGACGAGGAGGCGCTGAAGGCGGCCGTCGAGAAGCTGGGCGCCGACCGCGTGATCGGCGTCGCGGGCAAGGCCCACGACGAGGCGCACCAGGCGGTCGCCGTCGAGCGGACCATGGAGGCCTTCGGGCGCGTCGACTACCTGGTCAACAACGCCGGTACGAACCCGGTCTTCGGGCCGATGGCCGACCTCGACCTGAACGTGGCGCGCAAGGTGTTCGAGACGAACGTGCTCTCGGCGCTCGGTTTCGCGCAGCTGACGTGGAAGGCGTGGCAGAGCGAGCACGGCGGCGCGATCGTGAACATCGCCTCGATCGCGGGCGTGGCCGCGTCGCCGTTCGTCGGCGCGTACGGCATGAGCAAGGCCGCCATGGTCAACCTCACGCTCCAGCTGGCGCACGAGTTCGCTCCGAAGGCGCGGGTCAACGCGATCGCGCCCGCGGTCGTGAAGACCAAGTTCGCGCGGGCCCTGTACGAGGGCCGCGAGGAGGAGGTGACCTCCGCGTACCCGCTGGGGCGGCTCGGCGTGCCGTCCGACATCGGTGGCGCGGCGGCGTTCCTCACCTCGGCCCAGTCCGACTGGATCACCGGCCAGACGCTCGTGGTCGACGGCGGCCTGTTCCTCAACGCGGGCGTCGGCTGAGACCGCGGCCGGGGGTCTCCCGGCGCGGTCGGGGCGGCCACCGTACCCGGTCGTAGAACACTCAACAAGTGCGCGAGAGCAATGTACGCACGCATTAATCACCCCGTCGGCGAGCCGGGTTGGACCGGCGGGGTGCTGCGGTATGGTCTGCCGCTCGATGGCACGGCAGATCGAGGAGCGCGCGCGTGTTCAGAAGAGGTCAATTTCCGCGTCCGGCCGCGGTGTTGGCGGCGACATCCCTGTCGACCGCGCTGGCGGCAGGCCTGCTCACGGGGTGCGGTGTGCTGTCGTCCGAGGACTCGGACGACGAGGACGCCATCACCGTCGGCACGACGAGCGCCCCGACCACGCTCGACCCCGCGGCCTCCTGGGACGGCTCGTGGGAGCTGTTCCGGAACGTGTTCCAGACGCTGCTGAGCTATCCGGCCGGTGCCACGGAGCCGGAACCGGACGCGGCGCGGTCCTGCAGGTTCACGGACAGCACCAGCACCGTGTACTCCTGCACACTCCGCGACGGCCTGAAGTTCTCCGACGGCGACGATCTCGACGCCAAGGCCGTGAAGTTCTCCATCGACCGAATACGGGACATCGACCCCAAGGTCAAGGGCGGCCCGGCCGGGCTCCTCGGCTCGCTCGACTCCGTTGTCACCAAGGGCGACCGGACCGTCGTCTTCCGCCTCAAGAAGCCGGACGCGACCTTCCCGTTCGTGCTCGCGACGCCCGCCATGTCGATCGTCAATCCCGGCGACTACCCGGCGGACAACGTCCGCGACGGCGACGACATCACCGGCTCCGGGCCGTACGAGCTCAAGTCGTACGAGGCCGGCGAGCGGGCCGAGCTCGTCAAGAACGGCCACTACAAGGGTGCGGCCGAGCGCCACAACGACGCCGTGACCATCCGCTACTTCGATACCTCCGCCGCGATGGTCGGCGCGCTGCGCAAGGAGGAGGTCGACGTCACCTTCCGCGGCCTCGCCGCCGAGGACGTCGTGGCGCAGCAGAACCCGGGCAGGAAGGGCGACATCCAGCTCGTCGAGGGCGCGGGCACGGAGATCCGCTACCTGGTCTTCAACCCCAAGGACCCGTGGGCGCGCAAGCCCGCGGTGCGCAAGGCGATCGCGCAGGTCATCGACCGCGGGGCCATCGCCCACAAGGTCTACAAGGACACGGTCGAGCCGCTGTACTCGATGGTGCCGCGCGGCGTCGCCGGGCACACCACGGACTTCTTCGACGACTACGGCGAACCGAGCGCGGCCAAGGCCAAGCGGATCCTCACCTCCGCGGGCATCACCGGGCGCGTACCGCTCACCCTCTGGTACGCGACCGACCGCTACGGCTCGGCGACCGCGCCGGAGTTCGCCGAGATCAAGCGGCAGCTGGAAGCCTCGGGCCTGTTCGACATCACGGTCACGGGGCGGCCGTGGAAGGAGTTCGAGGCGGGCTACAAGCAGGGCGAGTACCCGGTCTTCGGGCGCGGCTGGTTCCCCGACTTCCCGGACGCCGACAACTTCGTCGCGCCCTTCGTGGGCGAGCGCAACGTCCTGAACACGCCGTACCGGGTCCCGGAGATCACCGATCAGGTGCTGCCGCGCTCGCGCCGGCAGGCGGACCGGGGCAACGTCGTCGACCAGTTCGAGCGGGCGCAGCGGATCCTCGTCGACGACGTGCGGCTGCTGCCGCTGTGGCAGGGCAAGCAGTACATCATGGCGAGCGAGGAGATCGCGGGCGGCGAACGCGCCCTCGATCCGTCGGCGATCATGATGATGTGGGAGCTGCGGCGCAAGACCAGCTGGTAGCCGGCTCAGCCGGCTGGTGGGGGGACCGGCCCCTGTGCGGCCGCTGCCCCGGCCCGTACGGCCGCCGCCCCCGCCCGTGCGGCCGGGTCGATTGTCAGTGGCCGCCGGTAGGTTCTTCAGTGCACCGGGGCACCTGCGCACCGGTGCGGAAGTGACCGCACACCGGAGGTTGTTGACGTGACCGACATCGCCATGCTGCCCGCGTCCTGGCGCGGAGTCCTCGGCGAGGAGCTCCAGAAGCCCTACTTCAAGGAGCTCACCGAGTTCGTCGAGGAGGAGCGGGCGAAGGGACCGGTCTATCCGCCGCGCGACGAGGTGTTCGCCGCCCTCGACGCCACGCCGTTCGAGGACGTGAAGGTCCTCATCCTCGGCCAGGACCCCTATCACGGCGAGGGCCAGGGCCACGGCCTGTGCTTCTCGGTCCGCCCCGGAGTGAAGACCCCGCCCTCCCTGCGGAACATCTACAAGGAGCTGCACCAGGAGCTCGGCCACCCGGTGCCGGACAACGGCTATCTGATGCCCTGGGCCCGCCAGGGCGTCCTGCTCCTGAACGCGGTCCTGACGGTCCGCGCCGGGGAGGCCAACTCGCACAAGGGCAAGGGCTGGGAGAAGTTCACGGACGCGGTGATCCGCGCGGTGGCCGACCGGCCGGACCCGGCGGTCTTCGTCCTGTGGGGGAACTACGCGCAGAAGAAGCTCCCCCTCATCGACACGGAGCGGCACGTCGTCGTCAAGGGCGCGCACCCCTCCCCGCTGTCCGCCAAGAAGTTCTTCGGCTCGGGCCCCTTCACGCAGATCGACGCGGCGGTGGCGGCGCAGGGCCACGAGCCGATCGACTGGCGGATCCCGGACCTGGGCTGACCCGGCCCCTGGGCCCGCCCGAGCCCGGACGGCGGGGCATCGACCCGCCGCACCGCGCCTGACCGCGATTGTCAGTGGTGGCCGCTAGCGTCGTCACCGGTTCCTGGGCACCGGCCGGACCGGCCGGTGCCGCGGACCGACGACAGACGAAGGACTGACGACGGACTGGCGACGGACGCGCGGTGGGAGGGCCCGCCGCGGCTCCGGCGGACGCGGAGGGCGGCGCGGTGACGCAGCGGCAGGAACGGACGGCGGACGGCGAGGACGCCGTGATGACCCGGATCGGGCAGGCGGCCATGCTCCAGCACGCCGGTGACCGCGAGGAGGCGAGGACCCGCTTCCTCGCGCTCTGGTCCGAGATCGGCGAGCACGGCGACCCGCTGCACCGCTGCACGCTCGCGCACTACATGGCGGACACCCAGGACGACCCCGCGGACGAACTCGCCTGGGACCTCAGGGCGTTGTCGGCCGCGGACGAGCTCACGGACGAGCGCGTCGGCCGCCACCACCAGTCGCTCGCCGTGCGCGGTTTCTACCCCTCGCTGCACCTCAACCTCGCCGCGGACTATGTGAAGCTGGCCCGCCCCGAAGCGGCCCGCAGCCATCTGCGCCGCGCGCGCGGAGCGATCGGCGCGCTCGGGGACGACAGCTACGGCGACGGCATCCGCGCCGCCCTGGCCCGCCTGGAGACGCAGGTGGGGGAGGGTGCCGCGGAGGAGTGAGCCCCGCGCCCCGGCCGGACGCCCGCCCCGGATGCCCCGGCCGCCGCCCGGCTCACCCGAGCCGACGCCCGCCTCACCGTCCGTACACCTCCTGGCAGATCACCGCCTCCGGGCTGTCCCGCCTCCAGCGCCCGTGCTGTCTGCCGAGGGCGCATAAGTCGACATGTCCGCGGGCGTGGGGCGGCGGCCCCTGCGGGGGTTTCGGCTTGGGGCGGTGGCGCTGCGGGGCGGGGTGCGGGCGCTTCGGGCGTACGGAGCCGGCGGCGCCGTCGCGTACGGAGCCGGTGGCGTCGTCGGCGGCGGCCCGGGGCGGGGCCGAAGGCCCGGAGCCCGCGCCGCCCGGCGTCGGGGACGCCTCCCGGAGGTGTCCGCCCACCGGCTCCGGCCACTGCAGCCGTTCGCGGGCCGGTGCCTGCGTGGCATCCGACGGTGTCCGCCCGGCGGAACGCGGCGCGGGTGACGCCGGGCTCGCGGACTCTGACCCTTGAGCGGCCCCCGTCCCCTGGGCGGCCCCCGGCCGCTCCACACTGACGCACCCGGAGACCGCGGCGACCGCCACGGAGGCGAGGAGCACCGCGGTCGTCGTCGTTCGCTGCATCCGCGCCACTCTGCTGCACGGGGCGCGGCGCGAGCCCGCGGTTCAGCGCGGATGCGCCCGCACGGGTGACCGCCCCGCGCGCTGTTGATCCGTGTCGTTCACTCCTGCCCGTCAAGGAGTCCCCGTAGCAACTCCGCGAAGCCCGCCCGCAGTTCCTCCATGGTCGGAACCGTCGCGTGGTAGGAGCCCGCCACGCACGAGAACATCATGCCGTCGCACCACGCCACCACGGACAGCGTGTGCCGCCGCGGGTCCTTCGAGCCCGCCGCGCGCAGCAGCGCCGCCAGCGGGTCGCGGAACTGGGTGCTCGACGAGTCGTAGTACTCCCGCAGCTCCGGGCGGCGCGTCGCCTCAAGGGCCAGCTCGTAGCGCGAGACCAGCAGGGCGCGGTGCTCGTCGCCGGAGAGGAAGCGGTGGAGGGCGAGGGCGAGACCGGCGACCAGGGACTCGCGGCCGCCCGCCGGGTCGGGCAGCTCGTCCGGCGTGAGCACCGCGAGCTCGCGCTCGGCCTGCCGCCGCACCGCCGCCTCCAGGAGCGCGAGCCGGGTCCGGGCGTGGTTCGAGGTCGATCCCGTGGGCAGCCCCGCCGCCTCGTCGACGGCCCGGTGCGTGAGGCCGCGCATCCCGCGCTCGGCGAGCAGGGCAAGGGCGGTGTCGGCGATCAGTTCGGTACGGGCGGACCCCTTGGGGCGTGCAGGCATGATCCCCACTCTAGGGGCCCCGGTCTGCCGTCGCGACTACAGGTGTAGTACCTTTCTCGCCATCGGGTACTACAGATGTAGTGTGGCGGCCTCCGTGACAGGTGCCCGGCGGCCGGCGCACGCGTGCGACGAGGAGAAGTCATGGCCCGGACAGCGAAGCCCCGCAAGCCCCACGCGGTCGTCGTGGGCGGCGGCATCGGCGGCCTCACCGCAGCCGTCGCCCTGCACAGGGCCGGCTGGAGCGTCACCGTCCTGGAGCGCGCCGAGACCCTCGAACCCGTCGGCTCCGGCATCGCGCTCGCCCCCAACGCCCAGCGGGCCCTCGACGTCCTCGGCCTCGGCGACGGCGTGCGCGACCTCGCCGCCTGGCAGGGCGCGGGCGGCATGCGGGCGCAGGACGGGCGCTGGCTCGTGCGGACGAGCGCCACCGCCACGCAGCGGGAGTTCGGCGGCGCCCTGGTCCTGCTGCACCGCGCGACCCTCGTCGACCTGCTCGTCTCCGCGCTGCCCGCCGACTGCCTGCGCACCGGCGCCGACGCCCGGCTCGCCGACCCCGGCGGGCCAGGGCGCAGGGCCGTCGTCACCACCTCCGACGGCGACATCGAGGCGGACCTCGTCGTCGGCGCCGACGGCATCAACTCCGCCGTCCGCGGGGCGCTGTTCCCGGCCCACCCCGGACCGGAGTACACCGGGTTCACCGCCTGGCGCGTCATCGTGCCCGCGCCCGAGCGCCCCTTCGAGCCCCACGAGACCTGGGGGCGCGGCGGCGTGTGGGGCACCCAGCCGCTGAAGGACGGGCGGGTCTACGCGTACGCCACCGCGCTCGTCCCCGAGGGCACCCGCGCGCACGACAACGAGAAGGCCGAGCTGGTCCGCCGCTTCTCGGACTGGCACGACCCGATCCCCGCGATCCTCGCCGCCGCGCGCCCCGAGGACGTCCTGCGCAACGACGTGCGCCACATGGCGCGGCCGCTCGCCGCTCACCACCGCGGCCGCGTCGCGCTCATCGGCGACGCCGCGCACGCCATGGCGCCGACGCTCGGCCAGGGCGGCAACCAGGCCATCGAGGACGCCGTCGTGCTCGCCCACCACGCGGCGCCGCGCGGCGACCTCTTCGCGGGCCTCGCCGCGTACAGCGCCGTACGCGTGCCGCGGACCAGCACGATCGTCCGCCAGGCCGCCCGCACCGCCCGCCTCAACCACCTGGACAACGGCGCGCTCATCGCCGTACGCAACACCCTGATCCGGACCGCCTACCGGCTCGGCCCGAACCTGATCATGCGGGGCTTCGCGTCGATCGCCGACTGGCGGCCGCCGCAGGCCCCGTATGCTGCGGGAGCACGCGCGGGGGCGGCAGGGCGTGCGGCGGCACCGTGAGAAACAGTGCACGGCGGTACACAGCGACGGACAGCGATGAGGAGCACGTGGTGAAGGTCGGCTGCATCGGACTCGGCGACATCGCGCAGAAGGCGTACCTCCCGGTGCTCACCACGCAGCCGGACGTCGAACTGCACCTCCAGACGCGCACGCCCGCCACCCTGGAGCGGGTGGGAGCCTGCCACCACATCCCCGCCGAGCGCCTGCACGCCGACCTGGACGCGCTGCTCGCCCAGGACCTCGACGCCGCCTTCGTGCACGCGCCGACGAGCGTCCACCCGCAGATCGTGACCCGGCTCCTGGAGGCGGGCGTGGCGACGTACGTGGACAAGCCGATCGCGTACGAACTCGCCGACTCCGAGCGGCTCGTGCGCCTCGCCGAGGAGCGCGGAGTCAGCCTCGCCGTCGGCTTCAACCGCCGCTACGCGCCCGGCTACGCCCAGTGCGCCGAGCACCCGCGCGAGCTGATCCTGCTGCAGAAGAACCGCGTGGGCCTGCCGGAGGACCCGCGCACGATGGTGCTCGACGACTTCATCCACGTCGTGGACACTCTGCGGTTCCTCGTGCCGGGTCCGGTCGACCACGTGGGCGTGCGCGGCCGCGTCTCGGGCGGTCTCCTGGAGCACGTCGTGCTGCAGCTCGCGGGCGACGGGTTCACCGCGCTCGGCGTGATGAACCGGCTCAGCGGCTCCACGGAGGAGATCCTCGAAGTCTCCGGGCAGGACACCAAGCGGCAGGTGCTCAACCTCGCCGAGGTCGTCGACCACAAGGGCCAGCCGACCGTGCGGCGCCGCGGCGACTGGGTGCCGGTGGCCCGGCAGCGCGGCATCGAGCAGGTCGTCCTCGCCTTCCTCGACGCCGTGCGCGCGGGCAAGGTGCTCAGCGCCCGGGACGCGCTTGCCACCCATGAGCTGTGCGAGCGGGTGGTACACGCGGTGCGCGAGCAGGCCTCCTGAGCAGCCGGGCGCCGTCGGCCGCACCGAGCAGGGCGAGGACGCCGAGCGCCGCGTACACGGGCCAGTCGCCGTACCGCACGTACGGCGTCGTGCCCGTGGCCAGCGGAATGTCGTACTCCGCCGTGCCGGACACCGAGGTGCCGAGGGGGCGGCCGATCCGCTCGCCGCTCGGTCCGTAGACCGCCGAGACGCCCGTGAGCGTGGCGTGCACCATGGGGCGGCCGGTCTCGGCGGCCCGCACGGCCGCGAGCGACGCGTGCTGCTCGGGCGCCCAGCTGCGCTGGAACGTCGACGTGGCCGACTGCGCGAGCAGCAACTGCGCGCCCTCGCGCGTGAGGTGACGGCTCATGTCGGGGAACGCCGACTCGAAGCACACCAGCGGTCCCACGCGCAGCGCGCCGCCCACGGCCTCGAGGTCCATGACCACCGGCCGCTCGCCGCGCCTGCGGTCCTCGCCCGCGGCCTTGCCCACCGACGTCGCCCAGCCGAGCAGCGAGCGCGCGGGGACGTACTCTCCGAACGGCACCAGGCGCATCTTGTCGTAGCGGTCGCCCGTCGGTCCTTCCGGGCCCACCAGGACCGAGCTCTTGAAGATGCCGGGCCGGTCCGAGCGGCGCGCGTCCACGTTCACCAGGACGCCCGCGCCCACGGCGCGCGACAGGTCGGCGATGCGGTCGGCCAGGTCGGGCCGGTCGGCCAGGTCGTGGCCGACGCTGCTCTCGCCCCACACGACGAGGTCCAGATCGCGGCCCGCGAGCGACCGCGTCAGCTGCTCCTCGCGGGCGAACCGGTTCTGGACGCGGCCCATCCCGTCCTGGACACCGGGCTGGACGACGGCGACGCGGACGCGGCCCGCGGGCTCGGGGCGCGGGGACCAGGTCCAGGCCGCGCCGGTGACGGCGGCCACGGTGACGAGGCCCGCGACGGCCGGGGTGCGGGCGCTCTCCGCGGCGACGAGCGCGGCGACGCCCGTGTTCACGGCCACGACGAGCGCGCTGACCAGCCACACGCCGCCCACCGACGCGAGCCGCAGCGCGGGCTCGACCTGCCACTGGCTGGAGCCGAGCAGGCCCCACGGCCCGCCGAGGCCCTCCCAGGACCGCACCAGTTCGACCATGAGCCAGCCGGACGGCAGCACGACCAGGGCGGCCGCGGCCCGCCCGCCGGAGGGCGTCCCGCCGAGGAAGCGGCGCACGAGCAGGGCCCACGGCGCCCACAGCAGGCCGAGGAGCGCGGCGATGACGAGCGTGAACACATGCAGGCTCGGCAGCAGCCAGTGGTGCACGGCCACCATGAAGCCGAGCCCGCCGAGCCAGCCGTCGAGCGCGGCCTGCCGCCCCGTCCCGGCCGAGCGGGCGAGCAGCAGCCACGGCACGAGCGCGACGTACGCGAACCACCACCAGGACGGCTCGGGGAACGCGAGGGCGGGCAGGGCGCCGCACAGGACGGCGAGGCCGCCGCGCTGCCGCCGCGAGACCAGGGCGGAGTCGAGCCGCGCCCGCCACGACCGGGGGTGGTGCGGGGGCGGCGCCCCCGCCTGCTGCCGCTTGCCGCCGAGTACGTCCATGCAGCGCGCCTCCTTGGCCCCGACTCGCTTGGCCCCGACTCGGCCCGACGCCCGGTCGTGCTCCCAGTGTGCGCGCCGGTGACGATCTAGGACAGGGGGCGGGGGGTGTGGGTAACCGGGTCGGCCCAGCACCTCGCGCGCCGGTCAGCCCAGTTCGGTGGGTGCCCGTTCCGCCGGGGCCTGCGGCTGCTGGCCGACGCGCGCCTGCGCACGCGTCCGGTCCGGTGCCGAGACTCTGCGCCACTTCTCGTGTACGACCACCTGGCGCAGTTGCCAGCCGTTGTGCGTACGCAGGACGGTGAACGCGTAGCGGCCGCCGCACTCGAAGTCCGGCGCCGTGTCGGCCGTCGGGGCGGCCGACCGCATCGGGTTCACGTAGTCGGCCTGGACGTGCGCGGTGTCGCCGACGTCGTGCTCCCGGACCTCGAAGCGGAGCGTGCGGTTCACGATCAGGTGCTGGCGCGTCGGGAACAGTCGCATCGTTTCCGCAAGCCAGTCGGCCACGTCGGCCGCGGGTCCTTCGATGCCGCCGGCCGACCGGTAGTCGGCGCGCCCGTCGGGTGCGAAGAGCCGCCGGTAGGCGTCCCAGTCGCCGTCGTCGACGGCGATGGCGTATTCGGTGATGAGGGTGTCGATGGCGAGTCGGTCCAGAACTGCCGCGAGTTCCACGCGCTGCGTCATCGAATTAGTCTTGAACACCGCGACTGCGGAGCCAAGAGTGCGGTGCCAAGCGGTGCGGAGCCGGGGTGGTTCTGATGTCTTCGCCGAACGCGGCCACGGGTACGGGCACGCGCACGGGTACGGTCCCAGGCGCGGTGGAGCGCGCGCTCCTGGTGGACGTCGGCGGGGTCCTCGTCCGCGACTACCTTCCGGGCGCCGCGGCCGCGTGGGGCCCGCGGTTCGGCCTGACGCCGCGGGAGTTCCTCGCCGCGCTGTACGACGGCAACGACGCGGGCGTCCTCGTCGGCCGCGTCAGCGAGGACGCGTGGTGGACGACCGTGGGGGAGCGGCTGGGCGCGCGCCCCGCGGTGGTCGCCGCGCTGCGCCGGGACCTGGACGCACGGGAGACGTGGGACGGCGCGCTCGTCGGACGGCTGCGGCGCCTGCGCGGCACCCCCGGCGTGCGGACGGCGATCGTCAGCAACACCTGGCCGCGGCTGCGGACCCGGATGGCCCGCGCGGGCCTGCTCGACGTCGTGGACCACCTCGTCCTGTCCTGCGAGGTGGGCTGCGCCAAGCCGGACGCCCGCATCTTCGAGCTCGCGCTGCGGGGCGTGGGCGCGGATCCCGCACAGGCGCTGTTCATCGACGACACCCCGGGCCACGTGGACGCCGCCCGCGCCCTGGGGCTCGCCGGTCATGTCCACACGCGGGCCAAGGACACGCTCACACGGATCGAGGAGTTCCTCGGGGGAGGCTGAGGAACTCCTCGGGAAGGGGTGACCGCGGCCTAGGCGGCCTGCACGACCTCCGTGCGCACCGCCTCGGCCCACTCCGTCACCAGCCGCTCGTACTCCCGGCGCTGCTCGGCGGACAACCGGCCGCCCGCCCGCAGCCACAGGCCTCGTATCCGCTCGTTCAACTCTGCAGACGACCGCACGGAACCATGGGGGTGAGGGGTTAAGGGCATGGGTCAAGCCTAGGCGATAGCTCCCGCGTTCGGAACTGTCGGCTACCGCACACGTGCGGGACGTGATCGTGCCGGGGGCGCCCAAGCCCCACGCGCCCGGCGCGAGTTGACGCATACGCGCTGTTCGCGGGGGCGCGGTCGGCTCACTCCGGCGCACTCTTGCCGGTGAACCCCCGCCCGGGGAACGGCAGATGGACCACCAGCAGTGAGATGCCGCACAGGGTGACCACGCGCGTAGCGGCGTCCAGACCGTTCCAGTGCTCGGACTGCCACATGGCGAACCACTCGCCGCCGACGCCGATGAAGCCGCCGCCGAACAACAGCAGCAGCATCACCAGACCCACCGTGCTGGCCCGTCGCGCACGGCCGAACCCGCCGCCGCGCCGCAGCGCCGCGCCCCACAGGACGGTGCCCGCGACGAGCACGAGCGCGGCGACCGTCTCCCAGACGATGATGGCGACGTACGCGGTGTCCTGGAGCGCGCGCGACTCGACGGCACGCCACATCAGGTCGTCGTCCTTGAAAGTGGTGTCCATCGCGAGGACGTGCCGTACGAACTGCTGGTTGGTGCCGAAGTCGGTGATGTTCCCGAACGCGACGAGCGCGATGTAGAGCGCGACGACGCCGGTGAGCGCCGCCGCCGCGACCGCCGGTGCGCCCAGAGCCGCTCCGCGGCCGCCGCCCGGCTCCGGACGGCCCTCCTCGTCACGCGCGGTCATGCCTGCATCCCTTCGCCGGTCCTGCCGTTCCGCCGTGGTCCGGCGGACGGAGGACCCATGGTCGCAGGGCGGCGCCGCGTACGCGGAGGTGGTCGGCGTACGCGGCGCTCGCCGGCGCGGGACGTATGGGCCCCGCCTCGGGCGAAGGGGGACGTACGCGACCCGCCGCGGGCTCAACCCGCCTTGGACGCGGCCGCGTGGGGCCGGATCCGATGGGCCGTCAGGACCCCGAGGGCGGCCAGGGCTCCGGTCAGGACGAAGGTCGCCGTCAGGGCCACCGTCACCGTCGAGCCGTACGCGTCGGCCAGGGAGACCGCCGCGCCGCCGAGGCCGCTGAGGACCGCGACCGACAGGGTCTGGGCGAGCTGCATGGAGCCGCTCGCCTCGCCCTGCCGGTCGGCCGGGGCCTGCTCCATGGCGTCCGTGGTGGCGGCGTTGAAGGCCACGCCCATGCCCGCGCCGCCGATCGCCCAGCCCGCCACCGCGACCAGCGCGGGCACGCCGTCCACGAGGACCCCGAGCGCCATGACCACGATGCCCGTGAGCAGCACCACGAAGCCCACGGCGATCGGCGCGCCGCGGGAGCGGCCGCTCCAGCGGCTGTCCGCCTTGCCCTGCCAGGCCGCGCCGAGGACCCAGGTGATGGCGCCCGCCGAGAGCCCGAGCCCCGCCTCGGACGCGCTCAGCCCGCGCAGCTTGACGAGGCCGAGGGGCAGGAAGGCCTCGCTGCCGAAGTAGGCGCCGCACAGCAGGAAGCGCAGGACCACGCCGGCCGGCACGCCGCGGCGCACGGAGAGCGTGCCCGCGGGCGTGACCGAGCGCAGGGCGAGGGTCGCGGTGACCGCGCCGACGAGGGCCAGCGGGATCAGCAGGGTGAGCCGGTGCAGCTGGAGCCCGGCGAGCAGGACGCCGGTGCCCGCCGCGAGCAGCACGCTCAGGGCGACCGGCGAGGACCACCAGCGGCCCGCCGCGGCGGCCGGCGCGCTCTCGGGGCGGCCCAGGCGGCGCAGTTGCGGCAGGACGAGCGCGGCCGCGAGGGCGATCAGCGGAAGGAGCAGCACGAACACGCCGCGCCAGGAGATGTGGTCGGCGATCACGGCGGCGACCGTCGGGCCGATGAGCGACGGCACGGTCCAGCCGCCCGACACGAGCGCGAACATCCGCGCGCGCAGGGCCTGCGGGTAGGCGAGCGAGATGGCCGTGTACGCGAGCGCCATGACCGAGCCGACGCCGAGGCCCTGGAGGAAGCGGCCCGCGAGGAAGGCGGGCCAGTTGGGGGCGGATCCCGCGACCGCACAGCCGACCGCGAAGACGGTGAGGCCGATGGCCAGGGGGCGGGCGGGGCCGTGGCGGTCGGCGTCCAGGCCCGCGGCGACGGTCCCGATGAGGTTGGCGAGCATCAGCGCCGACAGGCCCCAGCCGTAGGCGTTGAGGCCGCCGAGGTGCCCGGCGATCTCCGGCAGGACCGTGGCGACGCCCATCGACTCGAACGCGACGAGTCCGACGGAGAGGACGATTCCCCAGGTCAGGGCGGCGTACGGGGCGCGGAAGACGCTCTCGGCGGCCGGGGCTCCCGGCGGTGCGGCCGTGCCGGACCCCTCGTGTGCGGGCGCGGTGTCACCCGTCGCGGGTGCGGCGCGACCGTCGCCGACTGTCGACTCCTGCTGTGACGGCATGGCCGATCCCCTCCTCGGTGGTGTTTATATTTCGATCCGGACCGGAACGTAAACACATGCTACCTATACTGATCCCCATGGCAACCCCGGACTCCGCAGCCCCTTCCGCCCGTTCGGCGGGACGCCCGCGCGACACCCGGCTCGACGAGGCCATCCTCAAGGCGACGCTCGAACTCCTTGAGGAGTCCGGCTATCCGCACCTGACGCTGGAGGGTGTGGCCCGCCGCGCCGGCACCACCAAGCCCGCGATCCGCCGCCGCTGGCCGTCCCGGCAGCACCTGGTGATCTCCGCGCTCGCCGAGACCATGGGCACCGCGCCCACCCCGGACACCGGGTGCACGCACTGCGACCTCATCCTGGGCATCGAGACCCTCACGCAGGCCTTCGGCGGCACGCTCGGCCGCCGTACGCTGCCCGCCCTCGTGGCCGACCTCGCCGACGACCCCGCCCTCGACCGGGTCTTCACCGACACGATCTTCCGGCCCCGCAGGGCCACGACGGAGGCCGCCCTGCGCCGGGGCATCGAGCGCGGCGACATCAGGGCCGACGCCGACATCGACCTGCTCCTCGACCTGCTCGGCGCCACCACGTACCACCGCGTCCTCTTCGGCCACCTGCCCGTCACGGACTCACTGGCGCACGACGTCGTGATGACCGTGATGGGAGGCGCGGCGACGCCGCGGTGGCGGGGGCACTACGCGCGGCACCACGACACCGCGGACCCGCAGGTCAAGGCGGAACTCTGAGTAAGTCGGCACGCTGAGCGAGGCGGACGTCGGATCAGGGTCGGGGCAGGATGCCGAGCAGCCGCCGCAGCGCCGGACCCGGCACGCCCGGGGGCACGGCCAGGTACGTCGTGACGTCCGGCGCGGCCAGCGGGCGCACGGCGACCCGCGGGTACGACGGCAGCCCCGTCACCTCGTAGAAGACCGTCCACGAAGGGGCGGAGCCGCCGATCTCGGCCAGCGTCTCCTGGAGCGTGGTGAAGGGCGGCCCGAGCGTCGGCTGCGCCCCGGCGGCCCGCAGCGCGCCGGTCACCAGGTCGTAGAAGGGCGCGTTGGCCTCCCGCGGGGCGAGCCGCAGCGGCAGCCCGGCGAGCTGCTCCAGGCGCAGCGACGCGTCGCCCGCGAGCGGGTGGCCGGACGGCAGCGCCACGTACAGCGGATCGCTCCACACCGGAAGCAGTTCGAGCCCCGGCGCCTTCGCGACCGCCCGCACCAGCGCCGCGTCCAGCTCGCCCGAGCGCACCGCGGCGAGCCGGTCCGCGAGGTCCAGGCGCCGCAGCCGGACATGGAGCCGAGGCGCCGCGTCCGCGAGCTCCGCCAGGAGGCGCTGGACCCGGTCGCCGGGGCCCTGGACGGCGCCGAGCCGCAGCAGGCCGCCGTCCCCGGAGGCGAGGTCGGCCGCCACCTGGCGGGTGCGCTCGGCGGCGGCGAGCACGGCACGCGCCTCGGGCAGCAACCGCTCACCGGCGGCGGACAGTTCGACGCTGCGGGTGGAGCGGTGGAACAGGGCGACGCCGAGCTCCCGCTCCAGGCGGCGGACCTGCTGGCTGACCGCCGACTGGACGATGCCGAGCCGCTCGGCGGCGCGGCTGAAGCCGCCCTCGTCGGCGACGGCCGCGAAGTACTGGAGCTGCCGCAGTTCCATCCGCCCCGCCCCTTTCGCCCGGCACCCTTCGCCCGGCGCTTTCCGCCCCGGCCGGGACCTATCTCGATCCGTGATTTCTGTGGGTGACAAGTGCTTCTGGTACGCGGCTTGTTCCCCGGGTCGAATGAGGGGTGCGCCGGCCGGGGAGCGGTCGGCGGGAGGTGAGGAGCCGACCCATGACCGAGCACACGAAGAGCACCGCCGAGGCCCACGTGGTGCGGCCCGGCACGGCCGAGTACGTTCCGCTGCCGCACGGAGGCGGCTTCGAGCTGCTCGCCGACGCGGTGCACACCGGCGGCGCCCTCGGTGCCAACCGTCTCGCGCTCGGCGAGGGCGCGGACGGCGCACGGCCCCACTACCACGCCCTGTCGTCCGAGCTGTTCCACGTCCTCGACGGCACGATGGACTTCTACCTGGACGGCGAGCTCGTCACCGTGGGGCGCGGCGGCCTCGTCGTGGTGCCGCCCGGGATGCCGCACGCCTTCGGGGCCGTCGCGGGGGAGAGCGCCGACGTGCTCGCGGTGCTGACCCCGGGGATCGACCGGTACGAGTACTTCAGGACGCTCGGCCGCATCCAGCACGGCCTGGACTCCTTCGACCGGCTCCTGCCCGAACAGGACCGGTACGACGTGCACTTCCTCGACGCCGGGGCCTGGCGGTCCGCGCCGCGCGCGGACCGCCTGACGCCTTAGGGCCCTGGCGGGCGCACCCCGTCAGTCGGTGTACGTGAAGCCGATGGACGCGGTCAGGGCGTTGCCGCGGGCCGTGGCGAACTGGACGGGGCCCGCGTCCGGGTAGGCGGGCGCGGTGAACGTGACGTGGCTGTCGTCGACGACCCGCACGTTCGTGGCCGCGACCCCGCGGAAGCCGCCCGCGGTCGGGGTGCCCGCGAGGACCTGGGTGGTGCCGGTGAGCCCACCGCCGGTGAGGGTCACGGTGAAGCCGCCCTCGGTCGGGCCCGTCTTGGGGTCGACGGCGGTGAGGGCGGCCGGGATCGGGCTGAGCGGGGCGGTGCTCTTGATGAACTTCACAGTCACGTAGTGGTTGCTGTCCATCGTGACGCTCAGGGAGTCCGCCCGCGTCGGCTGGACCTTGCCGTCGACGGTCCAGCGGTCGATCTTGTAGCCGGAGTCGGGCGCCGCGGTGATCGTGACCTGGTCACCGGTGGCGAACAGGCCCGTGGACGCGGTGCTCACGGTGCCGCCCGTGCCGTCCTGCGGCACCGCCGTGAGGGCGTGGCGTACGGGGTCCGTGCTGTCGGCGGGCGTGCGGTAGTTGGCGAGCACCGGGCCCGTGAGGTTCATGACGCGGGTGGAGTCGGCGGGCTCCTTCGCGCCGAGGGCCACGCCGCGCGGCTTGCCGTCGAACGTCTGCCGGGGGTTGGAGAACCACATCTTGTTCTCGCACTTGTCCTCGTCGGCGCAGCTCATGTTGTAGCCCATGATGTCGACCCAGGTGCGGTCGGCGGGCAGGAAGCCGTGGTTGTCCGGGTAGTACGGGTTGTAGTTGCCGGGCCGGTAGTTGTCCTCGTCCGGGTCGATGGGGTCGGTGATGTAGTCGTGGTTGAGGCCGAAGTTGTGGCCGATCTCGTGGGCGAGGTGGTGGGTGCCGAAGGTGTCGGCCTGCTGCGCGCCGAACCCGGTGTCGTCCGAGCTGTACTTGGCGTTGTCGCCCGGGATGAGCCGGGGCAGGGACGGGGTCATGCCGGTCCCTGCCGTGTAGACGCCCTCGGGCGGCGTGAACTTCGACAGGACGTGGACGAGGTCGGCGCCCTTGGCGTCCCGGGTGGCGCGGACGCTGGTGGCCCACTCCTCGGAGTAGTTCGGGTCCTCCGGGTTGGCGAGCGCGTTCGTCATGCCGTCCATGTCGCTGGGCTCGCCGCTCCAGGCCGGGGTCTCGAAGACTCCGAGCAGCTTGAGGCGGGCCTTCACCTCGCTGTCGGCGTACGCCTGGTTGGCGCCCTCGACGGCGGCCTTGGCCTGGAGTTCGATGGCGGCCACGCCGCCCTCGGTGTCCTTGGCGGTCTCCGGCGTGTAGCCGATCAGGACGTCGATGACCGGGTCCGTCGGCTCGGCGCGTCT
The DNA here is from genome assembly GCF_042740445.1 of Streptomyces sp. NPDC059003. NCBI lineage: Bacteria > Bacillati > Actinomycetota > Actinomycetes > Kitasatosporales > Streptomycetaceae > Streptomyces > Streptomyces sp. NPDC059003. The sequence continues at coordinate 54,135 of NZ_JBHYJH010000050.1, forward strand.
GCTGGGTGGGGCCGTTGGGCGCGCGGGTTTCGCCAGGCGCAGGCCGTCGCGTACGAGCGGTGTCTGGCGTGCGGTGTCGAACGACCGGATGCGGGAGACGCCGGGACGGACGGCTTCGAGCGCGTAGCGCACCTGTCCGTCGTGGATCTCGCCGGCGACGCGGGGACGGCCCCCGGTGCAGGCGCCGTCGACGGCGAGGGTGACGGGCCGGTCGGAGCGTCCGGCGAGCTGTCCCGTCCACAGCAGGGTGCCCTCGCGGTCGCGTGACACCTTCTTGGCCCGGGCGGTGACGGTGTGGCCGTCGAACAGCGGCAGGGCGCGCCGGTCGGGGGCCGCGACCGGGCCGCGCCGGCACAGCGCGCGGAAGGCGTCGCCGGTCCAGGTGACCTCGCCCGTGCGGAGCAGGCCGGGCAGGCCGGGGCGGTCGGGGCGGTCGGGGCGGTCGGGCGAGGGCGCGGCGGCGGATGCGGCGTTCGCCGTGGTCGCGGCGGGGCCCGGGGCCGCGGGCAGCGCGGTGGCGAGGGCGGCGACGGCTCCGACGGCGGCGAACCTGACGGGGATCATGAGGGCTCCTTCGTGCACGTATGCGAACAGGTCGGACACGAGCACGATCACCTGGAGCGGCGGTGAGCGCGGGGGGAGCGGGGCCGAATGGCGGCGTGCGTGGGG
>NZ_JBHYJH010000051.1:0-53846 GCF_042740445.1 Streptomyces sp. NPDC059003
GCGTTTGAGGAGCGGGGTCTGGGGCGGAGCCCCAGGAAGGGCGGGTGGGTGGGGATAAATCAGCCCGCCCGGCGCTTGAGGGCGAGGCGCGCAGCGCCGATGGTGGGGCCGGGCGCCCACGCCAGGGAAGGGCGGGTGGGTGGGGAGATCGGGGACCGGAACCGGACGGTGGGGGAACCGATTTGATCCGGGGGGTACGGCCGCCGGTAACCTGAAGCATTCGCTTCGCCCGTCGTCGTAATGAAGAGAGCACCGTGGCCGCCGACAAGATCGACACCATCGTCAGCCTGAGCAAGCGCCGAGGCTTCGTCTTCCCGTGCAGTGAGATCTACGGCGGCCAGCGCGCCGCCTGGGACTACGGACCCCTGGGCGTGGAGCTGAAGGAGAACCTCAAGCGCCAGTGGTGGCGCTACATGGTCACCTCGCGCGAAGACGTCGTCGGTATCGACTCGTCCGTGATCCTGGCCACCGAGGTCTGGCAGGCATCCGGCCATGTCGCCACCTTCACGGACCCGCTGACCGAGTGCACCTCCTGCCACAAGCGCTACCGCGCCGACCACCTGGAAGAGGCGTACGAGGAGAAGAAGGGCCGCGCGCCCGAGAGCCTCGCGGACATCAACTGCCCCAACTGCGGCACCAAGGGTCAGTTCACCGAGCCCAAGCAGTTCTCGGGGCTCCTCTCCACGCACCTCGGCCCGACCCAGGACTCCGGCTCCGTCGCCTACCTGCGGCCCGAGACCGCCCAGGGCATCTTCACCAACTTCGCCCAGGTGCAGACCACTTCGCGCCGCAAGCCCCCGTTCGGCATCGCCCAGATGGGCAAGTCCTTCCGCAACGAGATCACGCCCGGCAACTTCATCTTCCGCACCCGCGAGTTCGAGCAGATGGAGATGGAGTTCTTCGTCAAGCCGGGCGAGGACGAGAAGTGGCAGGAGTACTGGATGGAGCAGCGCTGGAACTGGTACACCGGCCTGGGCCTGCGCGAGGAGAACATGCGGTGGTACGAGCACCCGAAGGAGAAGCTCTCCCACTACTCCAAGCGCACCGCCGACATCGAGTACCGCTTCCAGTTCGGCGGCAGTGAGTGGGGCGAGCTCGAGGGCGTCGCCAACCGCACCGACTACGACCTCTCCGCCCACGCCAAGGCCTCCGGCCAGGACCTGTCGTACTTCGACCAGGAGGCCGGCGAGCGTTGGACGCCGTACGTCATCGAGCCCGCCGCCGGTGTCGGCCGCACGATGCTCGCCTTCCTGCTCGACTCCTACGTCGAGGACGAGGCCCCGAACGCCAAGGGCAAGCTGGAGAAGCGTACGGTCATGCGCTTCGACCACCGCATCGCCCCGGTGAAGGTCGCCGTCCTGCCGCTGTCCCGCAACCCGGAGCTCTCCCCGAAGGCCAAGGGCCTCGCGGCGGCGCTCCGGCAGAACTGGAACATCGAGTTCGACGACGCGGGCGCCATCGGCCGCCGCTACCGCCGCCAGGACGAGATCGGCACGCCGTACTGCGTCACCGTCGACTTCGACACCCTCGACGACAACGCGGTCACCGTGCGTGAGCGCGACACCATGAAGCAGGAGCGCGTCTCCCTCGACCAGATCGAGGCCTACCTGGCCGCGCGTCTCGTCGGCTGCTGACGCCCTTCCGTTCGCATACAAGCCCCCGGTTCCAGGAACGGAACCGGGGGCTTCGGTGCACACTGAGGCCCATGCTTCCGATGGCCACGAGCAAGGTCAGCAGATGGGACGGACACGGGCGCGAGCACGTCGTCCACGTCCACCGGGCGGGCGTACAGCGGCAGTTGAGGTGCGCCACCTGCGGCTGGCGCCGCCGGGCGCAGTTCCTGCCGTGGCTGAAGGCGGCGGAACACCTGGCGCAGGCGCACCAGGCGACGATCGACCCGTCGGCCCCGAAGGGCTGAGTCGTCGGCCCCGAAGGGCTGAGCGGAGATCACATGGCCTCGCGGACCAGGTCCGCCGCCCGCTCCCCGATCACCAGCGCCGCCGCGTTCGTGTTCACCGACACGATCGTCGGCATCACCGACGCGTCGGCGACCCGCAGGCCCGCCACGCCCCGCACCCGCAGATCCGGGCCCACCACCGCCTCCGCCCCCGTCCCCATCGCGCAACTCCCCGCCATGTGGAAGTACGGACCCGCCGCCGCCCCGAGGAACGCCCGCAGCTCCGCCTCGTCCGTCACCCCGGCGCCGGGCAGCACCTCCCGCGCCCCCCACTTCGCGAACGGGCCCGCCGCCACCACGTCCCGCACCACCTCCATCCCGTGCAGCATCCGCCGCACGTCGTCCTCGTCGCCCAGATAGCCCGGGTCGATCAGCGGCGCCGACTCCGGGTCCGCGTCGGCGATCCGCACCGCGCCGCGACTGCGCGGGACCGTGGCCACGCCCACCGTGAAGGAGTTCGCGGGCACCGGTATCGTCGGCGGGTGGTACGGGACGTGGATGAACATCAACTGCATGTCGGGGCCCGGGAGCGACGGGTCGCTGCGCCAGTGGAGCGACGCCTCCGACAGGTTGGCGCGGCCCGCCGGAACGGGCTGCTCCACCTCGAAGACGAGGCCGCACAGGGGGTGGTCGTGCAGATTCCGGCCCACGCCCGGCAGGTCGACGCGTACGTCCACTCCGGCCGCGCGCAGCTCGTCCGCCGGGCCGATGCCGGAGAGCAGCAGGAGCCGGGGCGAGTCGATCGCGCCCGCGCTGACGATCACTTCGGCGCGGGCGTACGCCGTGACCGGGGTGCCCCGGTGCACGTACTCCACGCCCGTGCACCGGCCGCTGCTGCCGCTTCCGTCGCTGTCGAAGAGCAGCCGGTGCGCGCGGGACTCCGTCGCCACCGTCAGGTTCGGCCGTCCGGCGAGGACGGGGCGCAGATAGGCGTCGGCGGCGCTCTGCCGCGTACCGCCGGTGATCGTCAAGTCGGGCCAGCCCGCGCCCTCTTGGCGGGCGCCGTTGAAGTCGTCGGTCAGCGGGTGGCCGGCGGCGACGGCTGACTCCACGAAGGCGTGGGAGAGGGGGTTGGCGTCCTCGGGCGCGACCGGGGCGGGGCGCAACGGGCCCGCGTCACCCCGGAAGGCCGGGTCCTTGCCGGGCACCGACTCCATCCGGCGGAAGCGCGGCAGGAGGTCGTCGTACGCCCAGCCCGCGCACCCCGACTCCGCCCAGCCGTCGTAGTCCGCGCGGTGCCCGCGCAGGAACACCATCGCGTTGATCGCGCTCGACCCGCCGAGCGTCCGCCCGCGCGGACATGGCAGCGCGAGCCCGCCGACGCCGGCCTGCGGCACCGTCGTATAGCCGTGGTCGACCTCCGTGCCCCACAGCGTCGGCCACACGGACGGCGTCGCGAGATCCGCGTCCGTCTCCCGCGGCCCCGCTTCGAGCAGCAGCACGGTGCGGTCCGGGTCCTCGCTGAGCCGCGCCGCGATCACGCACCCGGCCGAACCGGCCCCCACGACCACATAGTCGAATTCCGCCAACTCCCGTACCGCAGCCGCCACTTGACGCCTCCCCAGCGTGTTCCTGCCCTGCCGGGATCAGGCAACCAGGTGGCGCGGGCGTTGCTCAGGGGAACGGAGATATGCGGGAAAAGTCAGGGCGCGCGGCCGGGGGCGCAAACCGCGGTCAGGGGCGCAAACCGCGCACGACCAGGTCGACCGCCGCCGTGAACGCCGTCTCGATGCCCGGGGCGGTCCACTCGCGGGCGTACGCCGGGTCGTGGAAGCGGTTCGTCGCGTCGAAGACGGCGCGGGCCGTCAGGGCGGGGTCCGGGTGCAGCGCCTGCAACTCGCCCGCCGCGACCCCCTCCTCGACCACGGTCCGCAGCTGGGCCACCAGATCGCCGATGTGCCCCTCCACCACCTCGCTGTTCTCCTCGAGGAGCACGCCGTAGGTCGCGAACAGCTCCGGGTCGTCCCCCGCCTTGCGGCGCTTGGCCGCGAAGAGGGCCGAGAGCCAGCGGACCAGGCGCTGGTCGGCCGGGGCCGACCGGTCCTCGACGATCCGGGCGAGCTCGGCGGTCGTGCGGTCCAGCCACCGCTTGGTGACTGCCTCCCGCAGCGCGGCCTTCGTGCGGAAGTGCCGGTACACGCTGGCGTGGCTGACGCCGAGCACGCGGGCCACGTCCACCACGGTGGCCTTTGCGGCACCGTGGCGGCGCAGCACGTCCTCGGTCGCGGCGAGGATGCGCTCGGCGGTGAGGGTCTCGGTCGTAGCCATGGTCAAGACCGTACCCGTCGCCGCTGACAGGGCCCCCACTGGCGGGCTCGCTGGCGGTCCGGCGCGGCCGCCCGGCGGGAGGTGCCCGCCGGGCAGTCGTACGCGGTCATGGTCAGCGCTCGCTGTCGAGGTGCGCCATCTGCGCGTCGGGGTAGCGGGCGCCCGCCGCCGCGCCCGCGGGCACGGCCTGCTCGATGGCGGCGAGGTCGGCGGCGTCGAGGGTGACGTCCAGGGCGCCGAGGGCCTCGGCGAGGCGGTCCCGGCGGCGGGCGCCGACCAGCGGCACGATGTCCGCGCCGAACTTCGGGCCCTGGGCGAGCACCCAGGCGATGGCGGTCTGCGCGACGCTCACGCCCTTCGCCTCGGCGATGGTGCGCAGGGCGTCGACGAGGTCGAGGTTGCGCTGCAGGTTGTCGCCCTGGAAGCGGGGGCTGATGCCGCGGAAGTCGTTCGCGGCGAGCTGCCGGTCGCGTGTGAAGTGCCCGGAGATCAGACCGCGCGACAGCACGCCGTACGCGGTGACGCCGATCCCCAGCTCCGCCGCGGTCGGCAGGATCTCCTCCTCGATGCCGCGGGAGATCAGCGAGTACTCGATCTGCAGGTCGGAGATCGGGGCGACGGCGGCAGCCCGCCGCAACGAATCCGCACCGACCTCCGAGAGGCCGATATGACGCACATGCCCCTTCTCGACGAGCTCGGCGATCGCACCGACGGTCTCCTCGATCGGCACGTTCTCGTCGACGCGGGCGATCCGGTAGACGTCGATGTGGTCGACGCCGAGGCGCTGCAGCGAGTACGCGGCGAAGTTCTTGACCGCGGCGGGCCGGCCGTCGTACCCGGCCCAGCCGCCGTCCGGGTCGCGCAGGGCGCCGAACTTCACGCTGGTGAGCGCCTGCTCGCGCTGCGCGGCGGGCGCGGTGCGCAGGGCTTCGCCGATGAGCAGCTCGTTGTGGCCCATCGCGTAGAAGTCACCGGTGTCGAGCAGGGTGACGCCCGCGTCGAGCGCGGCGTGGATGGTGGCGATCGACTCGCCCCGGTCGGCCTCCCCGTACAGCGCGGACATACCCATGCAGCCGAGGCCGAGGGCAGAGGAGACGGGACCGGTCTTACCGAGGTTCAGGGTGCGCATGGGGGCTCCTGGGGGTGTGCTGGGAAGGGGGCACCGCCACGAGGCTGCGACGACGCCGTGCATCCACCATGCACCCCGCGCTGACAGATTTCAAGTTTTGTTATCTGTAACTTGTAACCCGTGCGTCATCCAGCTTTGGTCACCTGCGGTTCGTCCCCCTGCGGCAGCCGTTCCGCCGTCCGCCGCGCCGTCTCCCGCGCCCACCGTCCGCTCGTCAGCACCCCCACCCCCAGCACCGCCGCCCCGCAGCCCGTGATGATCCACCAGGTCGGGCGGCTCGCGGTGGTGAAGTCGGCGGCGTAGGTCGTCGTGACGCCGGAGGACAGGACCGCGCCGATGACCGCTACGCCCAGGGTCTGGCCGATCTGGCGGCTGGTGGAGGCTACGGCTGCGGCTACGCCCGCCTGGGTGCGGGGCATGCCGGCGACGGCGGTGTTGGTGATGGGGGCGTTCACGAAGCCGAAGCCGAGGCCGAAGAGGACGTAGGCGAGGAGGCGGGTGGTGTTGGAGTTCTCCGCTTCGACGGTGGTGAAGAGGGCGCCGGATGTTGTCATCGCGACGCCTGCGATCAGGAGGGGGACGCGGGGGCCGCGGCTGCCCACCAGGCGGCCCGACAACGGAGCGCACACCAGCGTCATCGCCGCCATGGGCAGCATCCACAGGCCCGCGTGCAGCGCGTCCAGGCCGCGTACGTCCTGGAGGTACAGCGTGGACAGGAAGAGGAAGCCGCCGAGCGCCGCGAACGCGCTGATCGCGATCACCGTCGCGCCGCTGAACGGGGCCGAGGCGAAGAAGCGCAGGTCGATCAGGGGTTCGGCGCGGCGGGGCTCGTAGCGGAGGAGGGCTACGAGAGCCGTCGCCGACGCCGTCGCGAACGACACGATCAGCGGCGACGTCCAGCCCTCCTTGGGTGCCTCGATGATCGCGTACGTCAGCGCGCCGAGCGCCACGATCACCAGGAGCTGGCCGATCGGGTCGGGGCGGCGCGGCTTCGGGGCGCGCGACTCGGGGACGTAGCGGGTGGTGAGGAGGAGCGCTGCCAGGCCCACCGGCAGGTTGACCCAGAAGATCGCCCGCCAGCTGAGCGCGTCCACGAGCAGGCCGCCGACCAGCGGGCCCGCCGCCATGGAGATGCCGACGACGCCGCCCCAGACGCCGATCGCGCGGGCCCGCTCGCGAGGCTCGGTGAAGGTGTTCGTGATGATCGACATGGCGACGGGGTTGAGCATGGAGCCGCCCACCGCCTGGATCATGCGGAAGGCGACCAGGGATTCCAGGTTCGGGGCCAGGGAGCAGAGGACCGAGCCGAGCGTGAAGACGGTCAGGCCCGCCTGGAAGACCTTGCGGCGGCCCACGCGGTCCGCCGTCGAGCCCGCGAGCATCAGGAGCGACGCGAGCACGAGGGTGTACGCGTCGATCGTCCACTGCATGCCGGAGATGCTGGTGTCGAACTCCCTGGCCATGGTGGGCAGGGCCACGTTCAGGACGGTGTTGTCGAGGCTCACGATGAGCAGGCTCATGCAGCAGATCGCGAGCACCAGCAGCCGGTGGCGGTGGCTCAGTTCGGGCATACGGTCGACGGTATCCCTCGGCTCCGTACGTCGCTCACACGCTGTTCCGCGTCACAGTTCGCGCGGCAGGCGCAGGCTCAGGGCCGCGAGGCCGAGGAGGCCGGCCAACTGCACGGCGAGGACCATGGCGAACGCGTCCCGCATGGCGAACCCCGAGTCGAGCGTCAGGAACAGCGAGCCGAGCGTGGCCACGCCGACGGCGAGGGACGACTGCTGGGCGGTCTGCGCGAGCCCGCTGCCCGCCCCGGCGCGCTCGACCGGCACCGACGACAGCAGGACCCGGAAGTACAGCGGCAGCTGGATGCCCTGCCCGAAGCCGCACAGGAGCAGGCCCGGCGCGAGCGCGAGCGGCGACAGGGAGGACCACGGCACCCACAGGGCGACGGCGGCGAGCAGGACGAGGCCCGCGCCGTGCACCAGGGCGCACAGGGTCAGCGCACGGCTGCCGAGGCGGTTCGTCACGCGGGGCAGCAGCAGCGAGCCCGTGAACTGCGCGACGCCCATGGGGATCAGCGTCAGGCCCGCCTTCAGGGCGCTGTAGCCAAGCCCTTCCTGGAGCAGCACGGCGCTGACGAACATGAAGCCGCTGAAGCCGACGAAGATCGGTACGCCGATGAGCAGGCCCCTGGTGACGCCGGGCACGCGCAGCAGGGACAGCGGGAGGAGCGGGCTGCCGCCGGTCTCCTCGGCGCGGCGCTCCACCACGGCGAACGCCCACAGCAGCAGCGGCGCGGCGACCAGCGTGAGCACCGACCACAGCGGCCAGCCCGCCGCCCGGCCCTCGGTCAGCGGAAGCAGCAGCGCGATCAGGGCGGCGGCCAGCAGGACGGTGCCGAGCGGGTCACCGCGCTTGGCCTGCTCGGCACGGCTGTCCGGCACCGAGCGGACCGCGAACACCAGGGCGAGCGCGACGACCGGCACATTGATCAGGAACACCGCGCGCCACCCGGTCCCGGCCACGTCCGCCGAGACCAGGACGCCGCCGAGCACCTGCCCGAGCACCATCGCGAGCCCGCTCGCGGCGCCGTACTTCGCGATGGCCCCGGCGCGCCGCTCGCCCTCGGTCGTCGCGTGGATGGTGGCGAGCACCTGCGGCAGCATCAGCGCGGACGCGGCGCCCTGCGCGGCCCGGAAGGCCACCAGCCACCACGCGCCGGGCGCGACCCCGCAGGCCAGCGAGGTGATGCCGAACCAGGCGACGCCCCACAGGAACAGGCGCCGCCGCCCGTAGGCGTCGCCGAGCCGCCCGCCGAGGACGAGCAGCACCGCGTACGCGACCGCGTAGCCCGCGGCGACCATCTCCAGGGCGGCGGGGGAGGCGTGCAGGTCGTGGGCGATGTCGGGCAGGGCGACGTTGACGACGAAGAAGTCGGTGCTCGGCAGGGAGGTGCCGAGCAGGAGCGTGAAGAGGCCGAGGGCGGTCAGGGCGGGGGCGGTCGGGGCAGGGGTGGTCGGGACGGAGGCGGTCGGGACGGGGGCTTTCGAGGTGCCGGGCACAGGCGTGTCCGCCGCCGCGGCCTCGGTGGTGTTGTCGGTCGTGGGAGTCACGGATACGACGATGATCAGGCGCCGAGACGGGTACCAGAGTGTCTTTATCCTGGTAGTAGGCGCACCTGGCAACAGGGTGCCGGGTGCGGAAGCCTGGGAGGGTGACCATCACCGCAGAGCAGACGACGGCCGCCACGACGGCGTACGCAGCCACGGGGCCCCCAGTCACCGGGCACGCCACGGACGACGCCACCCGCAGGCGGGAGCTCGCCGCGTTCCTGCGCAGCCGCCGCGAGCGGATCACGCCCGAGCAGGCGGGCCTGCCGCGCGGCGCCCGGCGCCGCACGCCGGGGCTCAGGCGCGAGGAGGTCGCGCAGCTGTCCGCGGTGGGCGTCACCTGGTACACGTGGCTGGAGCAGGGCCGGGCCATCAGGGTCTCCGCGCAGGTCCTCGACGCCATCGCCCGCGCGCTGCTCATGGACCAGACGGAGCGCGGTCACCTCTTCACGCTCGCGGGCGTCGTCGACCCGCGCCCCGAGACCGAGTGCCCCCTCGTGTCCGGCACGGCCCTGCGCCTGATGCACCGCATCGCGCCCTACCCGGCGACCCTGCAGAACGCCCGGTACGACGTCCTCGCCCACAACCGCCCCTTCGCGCAGGTCTTCGGCGAGCTCACCGAACTGCCGCCGCGCGAACGCAACTGCCTGTGGCTGCTCACCACCAGCAGGCGCTGGCGCGAGACCTTCCTCGACCGGGACGAGATGCTGCGCGACCTGATCGCGAAGTTCCGCGCGGGGATGGCCGAGCACGTGGCGGAGCCCGCCTGGAAGGAGCGGCTCGACGGGCTGCTCCAGGAGTCGGCGGAGTTCCGCGAGCTGTGGGAGCGGCACGAGCTCGCCACGATGTCGCCCCACGTCAAGCGCTATCAGCACCCCGACGTGGGGCTGCTCAGCCTGGAGCACCGCAACATGTGGCTCGCGCCGGAGTCGCAGGCGTACCGGCTCGTCGCGTACGTGCCCGCCGACGACGCGACGGAGACCCGCCTGGAGCGGCTCGCGGAGCTGCCGGACGGTTCGGGCACGGGCCCGTACGGTTTGGGCGCGGGTCCGGAGGGTTTGGGCGTCGGCCCGGAGGGTTTGGGCGCGGGCCCGGAGGGTTTGGGCGTCGGCCCCGACAGTTTGGGCACGGGCCCAGCCGGTTTGGGCGGGGGCCCGGACAGTTTGGGCACGGGCCCATACGGTTCGGGCGCAGGCCCATACGGTTCGGGTGCGGGCTGAGGGACAATAGAGGCTTGCCCCCGTCCCGTACGTTCCCGGAGAGCCGCCCGATGTCCCAGCCGCAGGCCGCCTCGCCGTCGACGCTGTCGATCGGCCCCCACGCCGTGCAGCCGCCCGTCGTGCTCGCCCCCATGGCGGGGATCACGAACGCGCCGTTCCGCACGCTGTGCCGGGAGTTCTCCGGCGGCAAGGGGCTCTTCGTCAGCGAGATGATCACGACGCGGGCCCTGGTCGAGCGCAACGAGAAGACCATGCAGCTGATCCACTTCGACGCGAGCGAGAAGCCCCGCTCGATCCAGCTGTACGGCGTCGACCCCGCGACCGTCGGCAAGGCCGTCCGCATGATCGCGGAGGAGGACCTCGCCGACCACATCGACCTGAACTTCGGCTGCCCCGTCCCCAAGGTGACCCGCAAGGGCGGCGGCTCCGCGCTGCCGTACAAGCGGAACCTGCTGCGGGCGATCCTCCGCGAGGCCGTGAGCGGCGCCGGTGACCTGCCCGTCACGATGAAGATGCGCAAGGGCATCGACGACGACCACATCACGTACCTGGACGCGGGCCGCATCGCCGTGGAGGAGGGCGTCACCGCGATCGCCCTGCACGGGCGCACGGCCGCGCAGCACTACGGCGGCACGGCGGACTGGTCCGCCATCGCCCGCCTGAAGGAGCACGTCCCGGAGATCCCCGTCCTCGGCAACGGCGACATCTGGTCGGCGGACGACGCGCTGCGGATGATGCGTGAGACCGGCTGCGACGGCGTGGTCGTGGGGCGCGGGTGCCTCGGGCGGCCGTGGCTCTTCGGCGACCTGGTGGCCGCCTTCGAGGGGCGCCCGGACGACGTGGCGCGGCCAGCCCTGCGCGCGGTCGCGGACGTCATGATCCGCCACGCCACGCTCCTCGGCGAGTGGATCGGCGACGAGTCGCGCGGCGTCATCGACTTCCGCAAGCACGTGGCCTGGTACCTGAAGGGCTTCTCCGTCGGCTCCGAGATGCGCAAGCGGCTCGCGATCACCTCGTCGCTCGCCGAGCTCCGGGCCGGCCTCGACGAGCTGGACCTGGACCAGGGCTGGCCCGACGGGGCCGACGGCCCGCGCGGGCGCACGTCCGGCAACAACCGCGTCGTCCTGCCGGACGGCTGGCTGAAGGACCCGTACGACTGCGCGGGCGTCTCGGCCGACGCGGAGCTGGACACGTCGGGCGGCTGATCCCCAGGGAGGGCCCCGGATGGCTACGTCCGCCGGTCCTTCCGCCAGATCGTCATGTCCGCCGTCACGAAGCCGATCTCCGGCATTGCCGTCGACTTCACCTGGATCACCAGGAGCGCGATGTCCCCGGACGGGTGCTTGACGCAGATCTCGCTGCCCGCGGCCGCGGCGGCCAGGGGGAGGCGGTGGCTCTTGGCGCCGGTGAGGGCGAGGCGGCACGCGTCGAGGTCGGCCCCCGGCTTGCCGTAGAGCATGGTGATCGCGCTGGTGTCGCTCTCCAGTTCGCAGCCGGTCTGCCGGCAGCCGAAGCGGATGTCCCCCTTGCCGTTCTTGCGGGACACCGGCTCCTTGAAGCTCAGCGACTGCTTCGCGTCGATCCACTGCTGGGGGTACGGGATGCCGCGCGGCTTCTTCGGCGCGGTCTCCTCCGGTGCCCGGCCGGTCCCGTCACGGTCACCGGCCTTGGCACGGTCCCCGGTCCCCGACGCCGCTTCGGGCCCGGACGACGTGCCCCCGGAAGCCGTGGACGACCCGTTCCGGTCTCCGTCCCGACCGCCGTTCCGGTCTCCGTCCCGGCCGGACGCCGACGACGCGCTCGCGTCCCGGTCGCCGGAGTCGTCGTCCCGCGCCTGCACGACCGTCCACGCCAGGCCCGCGAGCACCAGCGCCCCCGCAGCCGCGACGGCCGCCGCGATCAGCTTCGTACGCCGTCGGCGCACCGGCGCCCCCGCGGGCACCGTCGCCCGCTGCAGGGCGACCAACGGCGTGGTGCCCAGCGGGGTGGGGTCCGGCACCGGGGCCGGGACCGCCACCTCCGGGCCGATGACGTCCCGCCAGACGGTCGGCCCCGCACCCGCGTCGGCGTCCCCGCCGAGGCGCTGCCGGCACCACGTGACGATCTCCGCCAGGGTGGCCCGGTCCTCGGGGGCCGCGGCCAGGCAGCGGGCGATCAGCGGACGGAGCTGCTCGGGCAGCTCGGACAGGTCGGGCTCCTCGTGCACGATCCGGTACAGGACGCTGACCGAAGGCCCGTCCCCGTACAGCGCCTTGCCGAGCGCCGCGAACGCCGCCGTCTGGCCGAGCGCGAAGACGTCCGTCGCCGCGGTGACCGCACCCCCGGACGCCTGCTCCGGCGCCATGAACTGGGGCGTGCCGACGGCGATGCCCGTGGCGGTGTACGAGGTGACGCCGGCGGCCAGCGAGATGCCGAAGTCGATGACGCGCGGCCCGTCGGCGGCGAGGAGCACGTTCGACGGCTTCAGGTCCCGGTGCACGATGCCCGCGCCGTGGATCGCCGCGAGGGCCTCGGCCACGCCCGCCACCAGCCACAGCACCGCGGGCACCGGCATCGGCCCGCGCCGGGCGACGGCCTCCGCCAGGGAGGGGCCCGGCACGTACAGCGTGGCGAGCCAGGGCGGTATGCCGTCCGTGTCGGCATCGACCAGCTCGGCGGTGTAGGCGCCCCGGACCCGCCGGGCCGCCTCCACCTCCCGGTGGAACCGTCGCCGGAAGGCCGGGTCGTCGGCCAGCTCGGGCCGTACCACCTTGATCGCCACCGGCCGGCCGCCCTGTGTGTGCGACAGGTAGACCCGGCCCATGCCCCCCGCGCCGAGCCGGGCGGCGAGACGGTACCCGGCCACCACGGGCGGGTCGTCCGCCTGGAGCGGCTGGAACACCCCAGTCGCGTGGTTCATCGTCCCGCCCCCCTGATCAGCTGCTCCCTTGGTCAACCGAGAGTTGACCAACGGCACAGCAGCCTAAGCGGGCCTCCGCCGGTGCGGTCCGGCGGGGGACATATCGCGCACCTGACAGACCAAGGGAGTGCTCAGCCCCCGCCCACCGCCGTGAGCAGCGCGAGCGGCGCCGCCGCCGAGCGGGACTCGCGCACGCACGCGTGCGGGTAGGGGACCGGGGCCGGATAGGCCTCCCGCTCGTACCCGGCCAGGACCTCCGGCAGGCGGCCGCCCCCGGTGGCCGCCGCGGCGATGAGCCCGTGGGCGACCGCGCGGGCCTCGTCGTGGAGGCCGTAGCGGGCGAGGCCGAGCGCGATGAGGGCGTTGTCGTGCGGCCACACCGAGCCGCGGTGGTACGACAGCGGGTGGTACGCGCCCTGGCCCGCGGCGAGCGTCCGCACGCCCCAGCCGGAGAAGAAGTCGGGTTCGAGGAGCCGACGGCCCACCGCCTCCCCGTACTCCTTGTCGAGCAGCCCCGACCACAGCAGGTGCCCGGCGTCCGACGCGAGCGCGTCGACCTGGTGGCCCTCGCCGTCGAGGGCGAGCGCGGGGAAGCCGCGCCCGGCCATCCAGAAGTCCCGCTGGAAGCGGTCGCGCAGATCGGCGGCGGCCTGCGTGAGCAGGTCGGCGTACACGGCGTCGTCCCACACCGCGCGGGCCAGCCACGCGGTGCGCCGCAGCGCGTCGTACGCGTACCCCTGGGCGCCCGCCGCCATCACCGGGCCCGTGGCGCGGCTGCCGTCGGCGCCGCAGATCGCGCCGGGGGAGTCCTTCCAGTTCTGGTTGGCGAGGCCGCCCTCGTCGGCGCGGTAGACGAGATAGCCGCGCGAGGTGAGGCCGCCGTGGTCGAGCATCCAGCCGACGGCGGCGCGCGCGTGCGCCTGGAGGCGGCGGGCGAGCGCGGTGTCGCCGGTCTGTTCGGTGTACGCGCCGAGCAGGACGAGGAACAGCGGGGTGGCGTCGACGGAGCCGTAGTAGCGGCCGAACGGCACCTGGTCGAAGTGGGCGAGCTCGCCGTGCCGCACCTCGTGGACGATCTTGCCGGGCTGGGCGACGCGGCCCTCGGTGGTCTCGGTGGCCTGGGTCGCGGCGAGGGCGGGCAGCGTCGCGGCGGCCAGGCGCGGCAGATAGGGCAGGGCGAACAGGGACGTCAGGAGCGCGTCGCGGCCGAGCAGCGTGAGGAACCACGGCACGCCCGCGCCGGGCACGCTCAGCTCCTCGCCGTCGGGGCCGTGCGCGGGCACCTGGAGCGCGGCGAGGTCGGCGAGGCCGCGCGTACACGCGGCGGCGAGTCCCGGCCAGGCGGCGGGCAGCGGCACGGCGTCCATGAACTCCCGCTGGGCGGCGGTGAGTTGGGTTAACGCCGCTCCGGGCGACGGCGGTGGCGCGGGCGGCGGTGGCGCGCCGTGCGGGGCCGCCGCGACGGTCAGGGCGAGCTCCGCGGAGCCGTGCGCGTCCAGGTCGAGGGCCCAGACCAGGCGTCGCGCGCCGGTTCCGGTCTCCTCGACGGCGTCCGGCGCGGGCGCGGACGTCACGGTGGTGCGGGCCAGCCAGTCGCCGCGGCGGTAGGCGAACTCGACGCCGCCGCCCTCCCCTTCGGGGTCCAGGGCGCGGCGGGACCTGACGGCACCCGGCTTCGCGTACGTACGGTGGTCCGCGCGCAGCTCGAACTGGTCGGTGAAGTCGGCGTCCGCGGTCAGCGCGAGCCGCAGCGTCGTGGGCACCGGGCGGTTGCTGGTGATGCGCAGCGCCTCCACCAACGTGCCGTCGGTGACGGCCTGTTCGCGGAAGAGCGTGTACGCGGGCGGCTCCTGCCGGCCGCCCCGCGGCACGAGGACGCAGCGCGCCACGTCGGCGTCGGCGCCGTCGGAGGGCGTGAGGACCTCGGGCACGGCGCCGTCCACCGTCAGCTGCCAGCGGCTCAGGTGCCGTGCGTCGCGCACGAAGAGCCCGTCCGGCGCGGTGCCGCCGGGCACGCCACGGATGTCGCCGCCCGCGCCGACGGCCGCGAAGGTCGTGCCGCGCACGAGCAGGTGGTGCTGCTGCCGATCAGTCATTCCGAGCCCCTTCGTCCTTGCCAGGCCCCGCTGGTGTCGCCGTTGTGTGCGTCGAGTGCGTGGAGTGCGTGGTGTTCGTCGTGTGCGTCGTGTCTGCCGTGTGCGCTGTCCCTGCCGCGCCCGCCGCGTCTGCCGGGCCCGTCGCGTCCACCGCGTCCACCGGGTCCGCCGCGTCCACCGCGTCCACCGCGTCCACGTACAGATCCAGGGCCAGCGCCGCGCTCCAGCTGAAGCCGCGCGCCCCGCGGCCCTCGCCCGTGTACGGGTCCACGTACTCGGCGAAGCCGGAGGAGCCGGCCACGTCGAGCAGCTCCCCGCGCAGCGCGTCCGCGCCCGCCCGCTCCCCGTGCAGCCTGAGACCGCGCTCCAGCAGCCAGTTGACGTTGAACCAGGCAGGGCCGCGCCAGTAGCGCTGCGCGTCGAAGGCGGGGCTGAGCAGGTCGTGGCTCGGTACGAGGCGGGCGGCGCCGCCGAGTTCGAAGTGCGGCCCGCGCAGGGTGCGCACCAGGGCGGCGGCGATCTCCCGCGGCAGCCCCGGCAGGATCAGCGGGATCAGGCCGGTGGCCCCGCGCTCGGCCACCGGCGCGCCGCCGGCCGGGCCCGCCCTCAGGTCCCGGCACCGGAAGAGGCCCGCGTCCGCGTCCCACAGCCGCTCGACGAGGGTCCGCGTGAGCCGCTCGGCGCGCTCGTGCCGGGCCGTCGCGGGCACGCCGAGCTCGCCGGTGATCCGGGCGAGGGCGTGCTCGGACGCGATCAGGAGGGCGTTGAAGGACGGGTCCTCGACGGCGAAGTCGGCGCGGCCCGCGCGGAGGCCGTCGAGCCCGCCGTACCCCCGATCGCGGTAGTCCGCGGCGAGGCGTACGTACCGCCCGTAGTCCAGATCCGTCGGCCGGTCGCTCGGGGAGCCGTGGTCGAGGTCGGCGCGGCGGAACGTCCGCGCCTGGGCGGGCGGGATTCGGCTCAACGGGCCGTCCCAGCAAGGGCTGTTGTCCATGCCCTGCTCCCACGGGTGGACGACGGCGGCGAGGCCCGCGCCGCCCAGGTCGCGGCGGTGCAGGAGGAAGCGGTGCCAGGCGGCGAGGCGCGGGTGGACGCGCGCGAGGAACGCGCGGGACCGGGACAGGCCGGGGTCGGCGAGGTGCACAAGCCAGGCGGCGAGCGCGTGCACCGGCGGCTGCACGATGCCGGAGGTCTCGGCCCCGGCGGGCGCGCCCGCCCGGCGGCCCGCGGTGGTGGAGCGCCAGAAGTCGGGGCTGGGGAAGTAGGCGTCGAGCGGCACGGAGGGGTTGAAGACGATGTGCGGGACGCGCCCGTCGGCCCACTGGGCCGAGAGCAGCGTCTCCAGCTCCAGCTGCGCGCGCAGCGGCGAGAGATGGCGCAGCCCGATCGCGATGAACGCGGAGTCCCACGACCACTGGTGGGGGTACAGGCCCCGCGACGGGACGGTGGAGGAGCCGGTCCAGTTGGCGTCGAGGACCCGGGCGGCGCGCTCGCGCAGCACGGTGTGCACGCGGCACGGGGTGCCACGTCGGGGCGCTCCCCGTGGCGCGGTGGCCCTGGTGGGGGCCGTGGTCGTGGTGCGGTCCACGCGCTGCTCTCCCCTCAGCCCGTCAACACCTGCCGACGGCCTGTCAGTTCGGTACGGTCCACCCTAGAGTTACGTCTGCTTAACACGCAAAACCCAATATGTAACGTCGAGTTGACGCGCACAAGGGGCCGAATGAGCAAGCGAGCGGGTAAGTAAGGAGCATGGCCATGAGGAACGGGACGCCGGTGCGGGCGGGCGCGGCGCAGGCGAGCGCGGGCGAGCTCCTTCACCTGGTGCGCAGCGGCCGCGCCACCACGCGCGGCGCCCTCAAGGAGGTCACGGGCCTGTCCCGGGCCACCGTCGGCCAGCGCCTCGACCGGCTCTTCCGCGCGGGCTGGCTGCGCGAGGGCGCGGGCGCCCCGGTGGAGTCCCCGCTCGGCGGCCGCCCCGCCGCCCGCCTGGAGTTCGACGACGCGCACGCCGTCGTCCTCGCCGCCGACCTGGAGACCCGGCACGCCCGCACGGCCCTGCTCACCCTCGCCGGTGACGTGCTCGCCGAGCACACGGGGGAGCTGCGCGTCGACGAGGGCCCCGAGGCCGTCCTGGACGAGGTCGGCGTCCGGTTCGCCGCGCTGCTGCGCGAGAGCGGCCGGGCGCCGGGGTCCGTGTGCGGCATCGGGCTCGCCGTGCCGGGCCCGGTCGACACGGCGACGGGCCGGGTCGTGCAGCCGCCGATCATGCCGGGCTGGGACGGCTACGACATAAGAGGCAGGCTGCGCCGCGCCTTCACCGCGCACGCGCACGCGGCAGGACCCGCGCACGCGACAGGCCCCGCGCGCCCGCCCGCGCCGCCGGTCCTCGTCGACAACGACGCGAACCTGATGGCGTACGCGGAGCAGCGCGCCGCCTACCCCGACTGCTCGGCGTTCGCCCTGGTCAAGGTGGGCACCGGCATCGGTGCGGGCGTCGTCGTGGACGGCGCGGTCTACCGGGGCATCGACGGCGGCGCGGGCGACATCGGGCACATACGGCTGCCCGCCGCGCCGGGGACCTCCGGCGCGCTGTGCAAGTGCGGCTCGTACGGCTGTCTGGCCGCCGTGGCCAGCGGGCGCGCCCTGGCGGGGCGGCTCACGGCGGCGGGCGTTCCGGCCGCGTCCGGCTCGGACGTGCGTGAACTGCTCGCGGCGGGGCACCCGGAGGCGGTGCGGCTCGCGCGCGAGGCCGGTCGACAGGTCGGCGAGGTGCTCGCGACGGTCGTGACGCTCCTCAACCCGGGAGTCCTCATGATCGCCGGAGATCTGGCCGGAACCCCCTTCCTGACGGGCGTGCGCGAGCTGCTCTACCAGCGGGCGCTGCCGCGCTCCACGGCCCATCTGGAGATCGTCACGTCACGGCTCGGCGAGCGGGCAGGCCTGATCGGCGCGGGAGCCCTCGTGGTGGAGCACCTGTACGCGCCGGAGCGGGTCGAGGAGCGGCTCGCGGCACTCGGTGTCTAGCGTGATTCTCGCCACCCTTGATAGGTCTTGCGCTCAGATGAGCGCGAAATGCGTGGCTGCACTTCTCCAAGTGGTGGCACTCAGTGCCAATGCTCGATCATTTACGAACTGAACTCACAACTGGCGTGCATGCCGCTCATCTGAGCGAAACCCGGGCTCTACGGGGGTTGCGTCTTCAAGACTTGAACGAGGAATCCGGCCCCTCGCTACCGATGAGTCACTTTCGATCTAGTGGCGGACGGGTGGTTACAACCGTGTGACCCACAAGTGGACGTACCCAGACGCCTTCGATCTGGGTATGTTCCTCGCCGTCAGGGCAGCCACCGCGTCCTCGAGGAGTCGAGACCCGTGTCGGAAAACAAAGACCCCCACGCAGCTCAGGGAACACAGGGAACTCAGGGAACTCAGGACATGAAGTTCATCTATGACTTCACCGAGGGCAACAAGGACCTCAAGGACCTCCTCGGCGGCAAGGGCGCGAACCTCGCCGAGATGACCAACCTGGGCCTTCCCGTGCCCCCTGGCTTCACCATCACCACCGAGGCCTGCAAGGTCTACCTCGACAGCGGCGAGGAGCCGGCGGCACTGCGTGACGAGGTGAGTGCGCACCTCGACGCCCTGGAGCGGAAGATGGGCAAGAAGCTCGGCCAGGCCGACGACCCGCTGCTCGTCTCCGTCCGCTCGGGCGCCAAGTTCTCCATGCCCGGCATGATGGACACCGTCCTGAACATCGGGCTCTCCGACAAGTCCGTGCAGGGCCTGGCCAAGCAGGCGGGCGACGACCGCTTCGCGTGGGACTCCTACCGCCGCCTGATCCAGATGTTCGGCAAGACCGTGCTCGGCGTCGACGGCGAGCTCTTCGAGGACGCCCTGGAGGCCGCCAAGACGGCCAAGAAGGTCACGGTCGACACGGACCTGGAGGCGGGCGACCTCAAGAAGCTCGTCACCAAGTTCAAGAAGATCGTCAAGGCCGAGGCCGGGCGGGACTTCCCGCAGGACCCGCGCGAGCAGATGGACCTCGCCATCAAGGCGGTCTTCGACTCGTGGAACGGCGACCGGGCGAAGCTCTACCGCCGCCAGGAGCGCATCCCGCACGACCTGGGCACCGCCGTCAACGTCTGCTCGATGGTCTTCGGCAACCTCGGCCCGGACTCCGGCACCGGCGTCGCCTTCACCCGCGACCCCGCGTCGGGACACCAGGGCGTGTACGGCGACTACCTGCAGAACGCGCAGGGCGAGGACGTCGTCGCGGGCATCCGCAACACGGTCCCGCTCGCGGAGCTCGAGCAGATCGACAAGAAGTCGTACGACCAGCTCATGCAGATCATGGAGACCCTCGAGACGCACTACAAGGACCTGTGCGACATCGAGTTCACCATCGAGCGCGGCCAGCTGTGGATGCTGCAGACCCGCGTCGGCAAGCGCACGGCGGGCGCGGCCTTCCGCATCGCCACGCAGCTCGTCGACCAGGGCCTGATCAGCGAGGCCGAGGCCCTCCAGCGCGTGACGGGCGCCCAGCTAGCGCAGCTGATGTTCCCGCGCTTCGACGACGAGGCGAAGGTCGAGCAGCTGGGCCGCGGCATCGCGGCGTCCCCGGGCGCCGCCGTCGGCAAGGCCGTCTTCGACTCGTACACCGCGATCAAGTGGTCCCGCTCCGGCGAGAAGGTCATCCTGATCCGCCGCGAGACCAACCCCGACGACCTCGACGGCATGATCGCCGCCGAGGGCATCCTGACCAGCCGCGGCGGCAAGACCTCCCACGCGGCCGTCGTCGCGCGCGGCATGGGCAAGACCTGCGTCTGCGGCGCCGAGGACCTGGAGGTCGACACCAAGCGCCGCCGCCTGACCGTGAACGGCACCGTCGTCGAGGAGGGCGACGTCGTCTCCATCGACGGCTCGACGGGCAAGGTCTACCTGGGCGAGGTGCCGGTCGTGCCGTCGCCGGTCGTCGAGTACTTCGAGGGCCGCATGCACGCGGGCGCCGACGACGCCGACGAGCTGGTGGCCGCCGTGCACCGGATGATGGCGTACGCGGACCGCGTACGGCGGCTGCGGGTGCGCGCCAACGCCGACAACGCGGAGGACGCCCTGCGCGCCCGCCGCTTCGGCGCCCAGGGCATCGGCCTGTGCCGCACCGAGCACATGTTCCTCGGCGAGCGCCGCGAGATGGTGGAGCGCTTGATCCTCGCCGACACGGACGAGGAGCGCGAGGACGCCCTCGCGGAGCTCCTGCCGCTCCAGAAGCGCGACTTCGTGGAGCTCTTCGAGGCGATGGACGGCCTGCCGGTCACCGTCCGCCTCCTCGACCCGCCGCTGCACGAGTTCCTGCCCGACATCACCGAGCTCTCGGTCCGCGTCGCGCTCGCCGAGTCCCGCAAGGACGCCAACGAGAACGACCTGCGGCTGCTCCAGGCCGTGCACCGCCTGCACGAGCAGAACCCGATGCTGGGCCTGCGCGGCGTCCGCCTCGGCCTGGTCATCCCCGGCCTGTTCACCATGCAGGTCCGCGCCATTGCCGAGGCCGCGGCCGAGCGCAAGAACGCCAAGGGCGACCCGCGCGCCGAGATCATGATCCCGCTCGTCGGCACCGTCCAGGAGCTGGAGATCGTCCGCGAGGAGGCCGACCAGGTCATCGCCGAGGTCGAGGCCGCCACCGGCACCGCCCTGAAGCTCGCCATCGGCACGATGATCGAGCTGCCGCGCGCCGCCGTGACCGCCGGTCAGATCGCGGAGGCCGCCGAGTTCTTCTCCTTCGGCACGAACGACCTCACGCAGACGGTGTGGGGCTTCAGCCGCGACGACGTGGAGGCGTCCTTCTTCACCGCGTACCTGGAGAAGGGCATCTTCGGGGTCTCCCCGTTCGAGACCATCGACAAGGACGGCGTCGGCTCCCTCGTCCGCAGCGCCGTCCAGGCGGGCAAGGCCACGCGCCCCGACATCAAGCTCGGCGTCTGCGGCGAGCACGGCGGCGACCCGGAGTCCGTCCACTTCTTCCACGAGGTGGGCCTGGACTACGTCTCCTGCTCGCCGTTCCGCATCCCGGTGGCCCGCCTGGAGGCCGGCCGCGCCGCGTCCACGGCGACGGGCAGCGACCACCGGTAGGACCCCGGGGCCGCCGCCGTGTCCCCGACCCTCAACCGATGCGGCGGCGGCTCCGGTCCACGATGAAGGGGCGGCACCTTGTGCGGAGGTGCCGCCCCTTCGCCCGTGCCCCGGGGGCCGCGTCGGGGGAGGCCGTCAGACCTGGGCCCGGTGGATCTTCCAGTCGGCGACGTCGGAGCTGCGGTTGAAGTACGCGTTGGTGCACAGGTCGTACTTCGCGCCCGTGGCGTCGCTGGTGCCGTTGGTCTCCAGGAAGCCGCCGTTGTCGCCGTAGGCGTTCCAGAGGTGGACGAGGTCGCCGAGGCGGATGTTCTGGTCCGCCGGTGCGGAGGTCCGGCCGAAGACGCGCCAGCGCCCGGTGCCCGCCGCGCGGTCGCGGTTCTGGGAGGTGGACACGTCGTACTTGGCGCCGTTGTCCCGCTGCGCCTGGGTGGCGTGGCCGTTGGTGTCCAGGTAGCCGCCGTCGCCGCCGTAGAGGTTGCGCAGGTAGACCAGGTCGCCGCTCAGCACGGGCTGGCCGGACGCCTTGCCGGAGGCGGAGAGGATCTCCCAGGTGCCGGTGCCCTTGCCGCGGGTGGGGGTGTCGGCGGTGGAGACCTGGTACTTGGCGCCTGCGGCGCTGCTGTGGCCGTTGGTGTCCAGGTAGCCGCCCTGCCAGCCGTTGTAGCCGTTCTGCAGGTGGATCTGATCGCCGTACTTGAGCTCGTTCGCCATGGGTCTCCCTCTCGGTCGACGGTGCGGTGGACGACGCTGTGCGCGCTTCTCGCCGGGGGCGGCCGCTGAGCCGGAACCCGGCCTTGCCGTGTTACCTCGCGGGGACGGGCTACGCGGGGCGAAGGGGCTGCCTTCGTCGGCGTTGGGCGTCACGGCGGAGTCGTGCCGTCATGGAGAGTAACCAGGGACCGACGACCAGGGACTCCCGTATGCCGAAGAATGTCCGGGAAGTAACTCCTGACCGAATAGACCACCTTGCGGCCCGTGTGCGACGCGGGCGGGCGGGGCCGACGCGTCACCGCGGCCGCACGATCGGCCGTACCACCCTTCGCGGTGTACACATGCGTGGTCCCGGAGGGCGCTCAACTGGTCTGTTCGGACCTGTGGTCCGTATCGCTCATGGCGGGATATCAGGAGCGATTGCCGCCAATCGGTGCATTGGTGTTCTGGGTGCGGGCGTCCGTGACTAGCGTGTGCGCGCATTCGCACCCCGCGAACTCTGCGAAGGAGAGCGCACATGGTCGACATTCCCACCACGTCCGGCATGGCATGGGACGCCCTCGTGTCCCTCGGCGGGCAGATCGTCGGCAACCCCTCGGTCGCCCCCAACGCCGACGGCCGCCTCCAGGTCTTCGCCCGCGGCAAGAACGAGCAGGCCCTCTGGTCCATCTGGCAGCAGCGCGACGGCAGTTGGAGCAGCTGGGCCAACCTGGGCGGCTCGCTCGGCGGCGAGCCGAGCGCCATCCGCGGTGTCGACGGCCGGATCTCCGTGTTCTACAAGGGCTCCGACGGGCACCTGCACCACGTGCGCCAGAACGCCATCAACGACGTGTTCGGCGCGGACTCCGTCCCCGTACGCAACATCGGCGGCGACCCCGTCCCCGGCATCAACGCCGACGGCCGCCTCGACGTCTTCTTCCGCGGCACGGACAGCCAGCTCTGGCACGTGTACCAACTCGGCGTCGAGTACGAGAACTTCGCCGCCCCCGTCAGCCTCGCCGGCGGAGTGCAGGGCAACCCGGACGTGGCCCGCGCGGGCGACGGCAAGCTGGAGGTCTTCCACCACTCCACCAACGGCAACCTCTACGACAACCAGCAGAAGGCCCCGGACGCCAGCGACTCGTGGAGCGGCCACTTCGAGATCGTACGGAGCATCGGCGGCGGTGTGGCCGCGGGGCTCGACGCCGACCAGCGCGTCCAGGTCTTCTTCCGCGGCACGGACACCCAGCTCTGGCACATCCAGCAGAAGGCGGGCTACGACTCCTGGTACGCGGCCGCCAGCCTGGCCGGCGGCGTCCAGGGCACCCCGGCGCTGATCCGCGCGTCGGACGGCCGCCTCGTGGTCTTCCACCACTCGACCAACGGCCATATGTACGCGGCCGAGCAGACGAAGATCAACGGCACCGAGTGGTCGGGGCACTTCGAGGTCGTCCAGAACGTCGGCGGCGACCCGGTCCTCGGCCGTAACTGCGACGGCCGCATCGGGCTGTTCTTCCGCGGTACGGACGAGGCCCTCTGGCATCGTCCGCAGAAGTTCGCCTGACGTCGTCCTGGGGGCTCCGCCCCCAGACCCCCTTCTTTCCGGCCCTGAGGGCGGGCGGAGAAGGGGGTCGCCACACGGCCGCAATCCCCCTGTCGTAATCACCGCGCATGGTTGATCGTTGGGATCAGCACCCACCCTTCGAACCAGCAGCGCAGGGGGACACGCCATGACCATCAGCCGCAGAACCCTGCTCGCCACCGGCGCGGCGGCGGGCCTGCTCACCGCGTGCGGCTCCAACACCGGCCGCGACGACGGCGGCTCCGGAGGCAAGGGCCCGAAGCTGTCGCAGTGGTACCACCAGTACGGCGAGACCGGCACCGAGCAGGCCGTCAAGCGGTACGCCGCCGCGTACGACAAGGCGGACGTCAGCGTCCAGTGGCGCCCCGGCAACTACGACGAGCAGACGGCCGCCGCCCTCCTGACGGCGTCGGGCCCGGACGTCTTCGAGGTCAACGGGCCGACCCTCGACCAGATCAGGGGCGGCCAAGTGCTCGACCTCACCGATCTGTTCGACGGCGTGAAGGACGACTTCAACCCGGTCGTGCTCGCGCCCAAGACGTACGACGGCCGGATCTGGGCGGTCCCGCAGGTCGTCGACATGCAGCTGCTCTACTACCGCAAGAGCCTCCTCGACGACGCGGGCGTCACCCCGCCGAAGACCCTCGACGAGCTCGTCGACGCCGCGAAGGAGGCGACGACGAAGAAGGTCAAGGGCCTGTTCGTCGGCAACGACGGCGGGGCGGGGGCGCTCGGCGGAACACCCCTGTACGCGGCGGGACTCGAGCTCGTCACGGCCGACGGCAAGGTCGGCTTCGACGACCCGGCGGCGGCCCGCGCCCTGGCCGGTCTGCGCCAGCTGTACGCGGACAAGTCGCTGCTGCTGGGGGCGCCGTCGGACTGGGCGGACCCCTCGGCGTTCGTCCAGGGGCTCACGGCCATGCAGTGGTCGGGCCTGTGGGCGCTGCCGGCCGTGCGGAAGGCGCTCGGCGACGACTTCGGCGTGGTGCCGTTCCCCGCGGCCGGCGCGGGCGGCAAGCCCGCCGTGCCGGTCGGCGCGTTCGGCGCGGCCGTGAGCGCCCGCACGCGGCACAAGGACGCGGCCAAGGACTTCGTGCGGTGGCTGTGGGTCGAAAAGACCGACTACCAGCGGGACTTCGCCCTGTCGTACGGCTTCCACATCCCGGCGCGGCTCTCCCTCGCGAAGAAGGCCGACGTCCTCACCAAGGGCGCGGCGGCCGACGCCGTGCGCTACTCGACGGAGCACGGCTACGCCGAGCCGCTGCTGTGGACCACGGCGAGCCGCACCGCGTACCAGGACGCGCTCAGCCGTGTCATCAAGTCCGGCGCGAACCCGGAGAGCGAGCTCAAGTCCGTCGTGCGGAAGGTGTCGGCGGAGCTGACCCGCGTCCGGAAGAAGTCCTCGTGAGCGCACGCGACCCGGGGGCCCGGCGGCCGCCGCTCGCGCGGCGGATCGCCGGGGCGCAGAACCGCAACCTGTGGTTCTGGGCCTTCGTCGGCCCGTTCGCGCTCGGCCTGGTCGTCTTCACGTACGTACCGCTCGGCTGGAGCGTCTACCTGAGCTTCTTCGACGCCCACAACACGGTGTCGCCCACGGAGTTCGTCGGCCTCGACAACTACACGTCGATGCTGCGGAACGACGCCTTCACCGACAGCCTGTGGACGTTCGCGGTGTTCTCGGCCTTCATCGTGCCGACGACGTTCCTGCTGTCCCTCGCGCTCGCCCTGATGGTCAACCGGACGCGTCGCGCGCAGGCGTTCCTCCGGTCGGTCTTCTTCCTGCCCGCGGCGTGCAGTTACGTCGTGGCGGCCCTCATCTGGAAGATGTCGCTCTTCAACGGCGTCCGGTTCGGGCTCGCGAACACCGTGCTCGGCTGGTTCGGCGCCGACCAGACGGCGTGGCTCTCGACGACGGATCCGCCCTGGTACTGGCTGGTGATCGTCACCGTACGGCTGTGGCTCCAGGCGGGGTTCTACATGGTCCTGTTCCTGGCGGGGCTCCAGCGGATCTCCCCCACGCTGTACGAGGCCGCGGCCGTCGACGGCGCCAGGCCCGGCTGGCAGGTCCTGCGCCACATCACGCTGCCGCAGCTGCGCGCGACGTCCGTGGCGGTCCTGCTGCTCCTCGTCATCAACGCCTTCCAGGCCTTCGACGAGTTCTACAACCTGCTCTCGGACTCCCGCGGCTACCCGCCCTACGCCCGGCCGCCGCTCGTCTACCTCTACTACACGGCGCTCGGCCAGGGCCAGAACCTCGGCCTCGGCAGCGCGGGCGCGGTGATCCTCGCCCTGATCATCGCGGTGGTCACCATCGGCCAGGCGCGCTGGTTCGGGCTCGGCAGGAAGGAGAACTGAGCCGTGTACGACGCCTGGCTCCGCGTGGGCCGCGCGCTGCGCGTGGCCCTGCTCATCGCCCTCGCGCTGCTCTTCCTGATCCCCTTCTACCTGCTCGTGCGCAACGGCCTCGCCACCGAGCAGGACATCACCTCGCCCGACTGGACGTTCTTCCCGTCCAGCTTGCGCTGGTCCAACGTCACCGAGCTGTTCGACGACCCGACGGTGCCCATGGCCCGCGCCCTCGCCAACTCGGCGCTCATCGCGGTCCTCACCACCCTCGGCACCCTGCTGCTCGCCTCGCTCGCGGGCTACGGCCTGGCCCGGATCCCCTACCGGTACGCGGACCACGTCTTCTACGCGATCCTCGGCACGATGATGGTGCCGGCCGCCGTCACCTTCGTACCGAGCTTCGTGCTCGTGTCGTCGCTCGGCTGGGTCTCCACGCTGCGCGGCCTGATCGTGCCGACGCTGTTCTCGGCGTTCGCGTGCTTCGTCTTCCGGCAGTACTTCCTCGGGTTCCCGCGGGAGCTGGAGGACGCGGCGCGGGTCGACGGGCTCGGCTACTGGCGTACGTACTGGCGCGTCGTCGTGCCGAACACGCGGCCCGTCTTCGCGGCCGTCGGCACGATCGTCTTCATCGGCGCCTGGAACTCCTTCCTGTGGCCGCTGGTGATCGGCCAGGACCGGGACGCGTGGACCGTCCAGGTGGCCCTGGCCTCCTTCACCACCTCTCAAGTGATCCGGCTGCACGAGCTGTTCATCGCGGCGGCCGTGTCGATCGTGCCGCTGCTCGTGGTGTTCCTGTTCTTCCAGCGGTGGATCGTCGCCGGGGTCGAGCGGTCCGGCATCGACGACTGAGGCCCGGCCGCCGATGCCCGGAAGGACTGCTCAGAACGCCCGGGGTGTCGACTCGGAGCGCTGCCCGGCGCCGGGCGTCGCGTGGCACGTGACGTCCCGCGCCGGGAGCTCGCCGGTCGCCAGGTAGGCCATGGAGATGTTCTTCGCGCACGCGGTGGTGTTCTCGGCGAACAGGACGCCGTGGCCCTCGCCCTCGTCGACCGTCACCATGCGCGAGCCCTTCAGGGCGCGGTGCATGGCCTGCCCGGTGACCAGCGGGGTCTGCGGGTCCCACTCGTTCTGCAGGAGCAGCAGCGGGACGTCGTTGTCCACCCGCGTGACGGGCTCGGCGCCCTTGGGCCAGTACGCGCAGGGCGAGATCCCGGCGGTGAAGTCCCCGTACAGCGGGTAGCGGGCCTTGTCGGCGGCCAGGTCGCGGCGGTACGTCTCCGGGTCGCGCGGCCAGTCGTCGCTGTCCCCGCACACCACGGAGAAGTGGCTCGCCATCTCGTTGTCGCCGGGGGTCTGTGCCCGCGGCGCGGCCGAGGCGCCCCGGCCCGCGTCGGCGGCCTTCTTCAGCTCGACCATGAGTTCGGCGCCGCCGCGGACGGTGAAGAAGTTCTCGCGCATCGCGTCCCGCACCAGGGCCCCGTCGAGCTTCTGCCTGCCGAACACGATGGGCTCGCGGTCGGCGCGCTTCACCAGGTTCCAGAAGGTGCGGGTGACCTTGGCCTCGGAGTTGCCCAGGTGGTACTTCGCGTCCCGCTCGCCGGTCCACTTCGCCCACCGCTTGAACGCGGGGCCGGCCTCCGACGCCCAGACGCGGTACATGCCGCGCCACATCAGCCCCGGGTCGACGGCGCTGTCGAGGATGAACCGGTCGACGCGCCGCGGGAACAGCTGCGTGTAGACGGCGCCGAGGGCCGTGCCGTAGGAGACGCCGAAGTACGAGAGCTTCTTCTCGCCGAGCACCGCCCGCAGGACGTCCATGTCCCGGGCGGTGTTGCGGGTCGTGATGTACGGCAGCAGGTCGCCGGCCTTGTCCTGGCACTTGGCGGCGAAGCGCTTGGCCCACTTCACGTTCGAGGCGAACTCCGTGGCGGAGCGGTTCGGGCGCGGGTAGGTCAGGTCGTTGCCCCGGAGACCGCAGCCGACCGGCGTGCTCCTGCCGACCCCGCGCGGGTCGAACCCGACCATGTCGTACTGCTCGCGCACCTTCTTCGGCAGCCCGCGGGCGAAGTCGAGGGGCAGGTCGAGCCCCGGTCCTCCGGGGCCGCCCGGGTTGCTGGTGAGGATGCCGCGCCGCTTGCCCGGCACGCTCGTCTTCACCCGGGACACCGCGACCTTTATGCGCTTGCCACCGGGCTTGCCGTAGTCGAGCGGCACCTTGAGGGTCGCGCACTGGAATCTGGCGGGCCGGTCGGGGTCGCAGCGCTTCCAGGTGAGGTGCTGCTGGGTGTACGGGGCGAGTTGCCGCGCGGTGGTGTCGGCGGCGGGCGCGGGGGCCGCCGATGCCGGGCCTGCGGTGAGGCCGGGGACGAGTGTCGCTGTCACGCCGATGGCTAGCAGCGGCACGATGCGGCGGTGCCGTGCGGGACGGTCCACGTGGAGGATCCTTCCGGTCGGTTCGGGCATACCGACGTGAGGGACGCGCTGCGGCTCGGGTCTGCCTCCATCGACGCGCCAATTCCGCGTAAATTCCTGCAAAAGGGGAAAGGGGGTGGGGCGTTCCGGGCGGGGGGGCCTCGCGGGGGCGCCCCAGGCCCGCCCCTTCCCGAACTAGGGGCCAGCCCCTAGCACCCCGAAAAGCAATCGGCCTCCGGCCTCGTCCTCAAACGCCGGACGGGCTGATTTTCTCGCCGGTGCGGCAAGGTTTTAGCCCGTCCGGCGTTTGAGGACGAGGCGCGGAGCGCCGATGGTCCGGTCAGCGCCTAGAGGCGAGGCGGAAGCGGAGGCGGCAGATCACCGCGTCCGTGTCCCGCCGGACCGCGTGGGCGAGGACCGCGCCCCGCTGGTTCTGGAGGAGCCGCTGCCAGAGGTGGGCCGGTTCGACCTCGGGGATGAGGACGGTGACCCGCGTGCCGGGGTGGTACTGGTAGACCTTCCGGACGTACTCGGAGACGGGGCGCCCGACCGTCCGGGCGGGGGACTGCAGCTCGATCAGCTCGACGCCGGGGTTCCACAGTTCCCAGTCGCGCCGCAGGTCAGCCGTGGCCTGCCGGTCATCGGGGTCCTGGTGGGTGACGGTGACGGCCCGCACCTCGTCGCCGAGGGACACCGCCGCGTTCAGGGCCTCGCAGGTCAGCCGGGACAGGCCGGATACGGGCACGATCACGAGGGAGTGGTCGCGGTGCGGCGGCTCGGGCACGCGGCCGAGCCCCAGGTCCTCGCCGATGCGCCGGTAGGCCCGGTGGACGATCTCGAAGGCGCACACGATCGCGGGCAGCGCGAGCACGATCAGCCAGGCGCCCTCGGTGAACTTCGTCGCCGTCACCACGACGGCCGAGACCCCGGTGAGCACCGCGCCGAACCCGTTGAGCAGGGCCTTCGCGGGCTTGCCCGCCTTGCGCCAGTGGATGACCATGCCGGTCTGGCACAGCGTGAAGCCGACGAAGACGCCGATCGCGAACAGCGGCACCAGCGTGTTGGTGTCGCCGCCGGAGAAGACGAGCAGGGCGGCGCCCGCGACGGCGAGCGCGAGGACGCCGTGCCGGTGGACCTGCCGGTCGGCCTTGAGGGCGAAGACGTGCGGCAGGTAGTTGTCGCGGGCCAGCAGGCTCATCAGGACCGGGAGGCCGCCGAACGACGTGTTCGCGGACAGGGCGAGCAGGATCATCGTCGCGAACTGCACGACGTAGAAGGCCCAGTTGTGGCCGAGCGAGGCGTCGGTGAGCTGCGCGAGGACGGTGACGCCCTCGACCGGCTGGAGGCCGAAGCGCGAGATCAGGACGGACAGGCCGATCAGCATGACGCCGAGGAGCGCGCCGAGCGCGACCTCCGCGTGCTGGGCCCGCTTGACGCGCGGCGTGCGGAAGGACGGCACGGCGTTGGCGATGGCCTCGACGCCGGTCAGGGCCGAGCAGCCCGAGGCGAAGGCCTTCAGCAGGAGCAGCGCGCCCACCGAGGTGGCGTTGTCGGCGACGACGGACGCGTGTCCCTGGGCGGCCTCGGTGCTGACGGGCGCGTCACGGAACAGGCCGACGGCCACCATCGTGAGGATCGCGCCGACGAACACCGCGGTCGGCACGATGAAGACCCGCGCCGAGTCGACGATGCCGCGCAGGTTGACGGCCGTGATGACGACGAGCACGCCCAGGCAGATCAGCAGCCGGTCCCCGTACAGCTCGGGGAAGGCGGAGGTGAGCGCGGCGACGCCCGCGGTCACGGCGACGGCGACGTTCAGGACGTAGTCCAGGACCAGGGACGCGGCGGCGACCAGGCCCGAGCGGCGGCCCAGGTGCGTCTTGGCCGCGGCGTAGCTGCCGCCGCCGTTCGGGAAGGCGGCGATGACCTGGCGGTACGAGGCGACGAGCACGGCGAGCAGGGCCGCGATCGCGAGGGTCACCGGGAGCGTGAAGCCGAGCCCGTAGCCACCGGCGGCGGCGAGCACGAGGACGATGGCCTCGGGGCCGTAGGCGACGGACGCCATGGCGTCGAGGGACAGGGCGGCGAGGCCCTGGAGGGCGGTGAGGCGATGACGCTCACCCGGGTCCGCGGCGTCGGCAGCGGTGCCGGTGCCGAGGACGGCGGTATCGGGGGGTTCCTCGACGGCCGTGGCGCTGGGGCCCTCGGAGACGGTCGTCATTGTGTGCCTCTTTCGTACAAGTTCGCCATGGTGGCCGGTGAGCTCAGGTTCGGCTCGCACCGGGCGGATTCCGCTCTTCTTGGCGGCTCCTTGGCGGGGGTGAGGTTCTTCTTGACGACTTGTTAAGAGGGGTCGTCAGCGTCGCGTCAAGGTGTGCCCTGAATGTGTATACGGCACGTCAACGCCCCGGACGCGGTCGCGGGCCGGTTCTACGGTGCGGCACATGGGACATGGGCACTGGGGACACGGCCGGACGAAGGGGAACGCGACGGTACGGGGAGCGACGCACCGCGTCAGGGCCCGGAGCCGGGCGCACGCAGGTGAGTCGCTGCTCGCGCCCGACGCGGTGGTGACCGACCGGCGCTGGGCCGCCGACCTGCGCGCCGCCGTCTTCTGCTCGCTCGCGCTCTTCGTCCTGATCATGCTGGTCGACCTCGCGGCGGGCAGCCTGAGCGGCCCGCGCACCGGCCTCTGGTCGGGCCTCGCGGTGCTCCTCTACGCGATCCTGCACCCGGTGCGCGTCACCGCGGGCCCCGGCTGGCTCGCCGTCCGCGGGCCGCTGCGCCGCCGGCACGTGTGCACCGGCCTGCTGACCAGCGTGCGCGTCAGCGAGTCCGTGGCGGCGCGGCTCGTCCTGTGCGACTCGCTCGGCCACCGCGTCGAGTTCGACCCCAAGGTCCTGGCGGAGAACCCGCTCCTGCTGCACCGCCTGGACGTGGGCGCCCGCCAGTCGAAGGCGTCGGGCCTGCTCAGGACCGGCGCGGCGGAACTCGACCGGCTCACGGCCCGGGTGGACGGCAAGGGCGCGAAGGCGGTCTTCGAGGCGTCGGGCCTGCGCTAGCCACGCGCCGCCCCATGGACAGGCCTATGGGCGGGCCTAGCCCTTGAGGGCCTCGTACCGCACGCCGGTGAGCTCCCGCGACGCCTCCCACAGGAGCGTGCCCGCCGCGTCGTTCACGGTCCACTTCGCGCGCGGCGACGGCGCCGGTGCGCCGCGCCAGGCGAGGAAGCGCGGCCCCGTGAAGGAGTCGGGCCGCACGCCGGGCGCCGTGGCCGCGTACAGCGTGGGCAGCGCGCCGGCCTCGGCGGACTGGCCGACGAATCGGTTGCCGACCGCCATGAACGCCTCGGTGACCTTGCGGCCCGCCATCTTCGGCCCGGCGGTCTGGAGGTTCGTCGCGGCGTAGCCGGGGTGCGCGGCCGCCGCGACGACGTCGGAACCCGCGGCGTCGAGGCGCCGCGCCAGCTCGTGCGTGAAGAGCAGGTTGGCGGTCTTGGAGCGGGCGTAGGCGATCCAACGGCGGTAGCGGCGCTCGCCGTTGAGGTCGAGCAGGTCGAGGTTGGCGAGCATGTGGCCCATGCTGGCGACGGTGACGACCCGGGCGCCGGGCGTGCGCAGGAGCCGGGGGAGCAGCAGCCCGGTGAGCGCGAAGTGCCCGAGGTGGTTCACGCCGAACTGCGTCTCGAAGCCGTCCGCCGTGCGCCGGTACGGCAGCGCCATGACGCCCGCGTTGTTGATCAGCAGATCGAGCGCCCCGCCGCCGTCGTGCTCCGCGAAGGCCCGTACGGACGCCAGGTCCCCGAGGTCGAGCCGCCGGAACTCGACGTCGGCGGACGGCACTTCGGCCACGAGCCGCTCCGCGGCCCGCCGCCCCCGGTCCTCACTACGGCAGGCGAGCACCACACGGGCCCCGGACCGCGCCAGTTCACGGGCGGTGACGTACCCGATCCCGCTGTTGGCCCCGGTGACCACGGCCCGCCGCCCCCTCTGGGAGGGAATGTCGCGCGCGGTCCAGCCATGCGTACGCTGCGAACTGGTCATGCCGGTCAGAGTACGGATGTACGCCGAAAAGCGGCAGACACACGAACGATTCTCGCCTGCACGCTGAAGACCGGCAGAGGCGCAAACAAAAGCCCGTCCGGCGATTGAGGACGAGGCCGAAGGCCGATCAACGGCACGCAGGACCAGGCTCAGCTGGATGCGCCACCGTCAACGACAAGATCCGCCCCCACCACGGACGCCGCGTCGTCAGACGCGAGATACAGCACGGCGGCAGCGATCTCCGCCGAGTCCACCACACGCCCGAGCGGAGACTCGTTCAGCATGCGCGCAGCGCGATCCGCCTCGGTCTCACCGGGCCGCAGCGACATCGTGGTCGAGGACGCCCCCGGCGACACCGCGTTGATCCGCACCCCGTCCCTGATGTGATCGAGAGCCGCGGCGCGCGTCAGCGCGGAAACGGCGGCCTTGGAGGCCACGTACCCCGCGATGCCCGGCCGCCGCTTGTGGGCGCCCAGGTTGGAGGCGATGTTGACGATCGCGCCGCCGCCGGACTGCGTCCGCATCTGGCGCACCTGGGCCTGGAGGGCGAACAGGACGCCGGAGACGTTCACGTCGAGCAGGGTGCGCCAGTCGGCCTCGGAGAGCTCGGCGACGGGGGCGCCGCCGCGGAAGACGCCCGCGTTGTTGACGGCCACGTCGAGGGAGCCGAAGCGGTCGACCGCCGCACGCACCAGTGCGTCGACCTCGGCGGCGCTCGCCACGTCGGCGGGGTGCGCGAACGCCGTCCCGCCGGTCTGCTCGATGAGGGCCACGGTCTCCTTGAGCGGGCCTTCCGTGCGCCCGGCGACGACCACGTTCGCGCCCTCCGAGGCGAGCGCGAGGGCGATGGCGCGGCCGAGTCCGGAGCCCGCGCCGGTGACGAGGGCGGTGCGGCCGGTGAAGCGGGTGCGGGCTGCGGCGGGCATGCGGGCTCTCCTTGGCAACGGCGTACGCGGATGTCCCGGCCCTCCGGATTATGGACCGGTCAATCCAATACTAGGGGTGAACCCGCACCTCGTACACCCCCACCCGCACCTCCTCGTCGTCGAGGCACGCCCCCGTCTCCAGGTCGAAGCGCTGCTTGAGCAGCGGCGACGCCACGAACACCCGGCCGTCCGCGGACCCGAGAAGGCCCCGCGCGAGCACGGCGGCGCCGGAGAAGGGATCGCGGTTGTCGATCGCGTACGTACGGCCCGCGCGGTCGCGGAAGACCGCCGCCTGCCGCCCGTCCGGAAGCAGCACCGCGGCGCCGCGGCCCGGCGTGAGCAGCGCCGGATCGCACACGGGCACCCAGTCGCGCCCGACGCGGAGCTGGAGCTGACGTCCGGTGAGGGTGACGGTCATCGTGCTTCAGGCCCCTTTCAGGCGCAGGGTGAGGAGCGGCAGGTCAGGCTTGACCTGCTCGCGCTCCGGGACGAACGCCACCAGCGGGTCGGGGGCCTCCGGGGCGTTCACGAACGACACGAAGCGGGCGAGGCGTTCGGGGTCGTCGAGGGTCGCGGCCCACTCGTCGCGGTAGTGCGTGACGTGCTCCGCCATCAGCGCCTCCAGGTCCGCGCACAGGCCGAGCGAGTCGTTCACCACCACGTCGCGCACGTGGTCCACGCCGCCGTCGAGCCGCTCGATCCACGCCGACGTGCGCTCAAGGCGGTCTGCGGTGCGGATGTAGAACATCAGGAACCGGTCGATGATCCGCACGAGTCCGGCGTCGTCCAGGTCCTGGGCGAGCAGGTCGCCGTGACGGGGACTCGCGCCGCCGTTCCCGCCGACGTACAGGTTCCAGCCGCCCGACGTGGCGATCACGCCGAAGTCCTTGGAACGGGCCTCCGCGCACTCGCGGGCACAGCCCGACACGGCCGACTTCAGCTTGTGCGGCGCGCGCAGCCCCCGGTAGCGCAGCTCCAGGTCGATGGCCATGCGCACCGAGTCCTGCACGCCGTAGCGGCACCAGGTCCAGCCCACGCAGGACTTCACCGTGCGCAGCGCCTTGCCGTAGGCGTGCCCGGACTCGAAGCCCGCGTCCACCAAGCGGGCCCAGATCGGCGGAAGTTGCTCGACCCGCGCCCCGAAGAGGTCGATGCGCTGGCCGCCGGTGATCTTCGTGTAGAGCCCGAAGTCCCGCGCGACCTCGCCGATCACGATGAGCTTGTCCGGGGTGATCTCGCCGCCGGGGATGCGCGGCACCACCGAATAGGAGCCGTTCTTCTGGAGGTTGGCGAGGAAGTGGTCGTTGGTGTCCTGGAGGGCCGCCTGCTCGCCGTCGAGGACGTAGCCGTCGGCGCCGATCGCGGGCGCGAGCGAGGCGATGATGGAGCCGACCGCGGGCTTGCACGTCTCGCAGCCCTCGCCGCCGCGCGCGCCCTCGCGGCCGTAGCGGTCGAGCAGCTCCTGGTACGAGGTGACGCGCAGGGTGCGGACGATCTCGTACAGCTCCTGCCGGGTCTGCGCGAAGCAGCCGCACAGGCCGCCGGGCCCGGTCTGCGGGAGCAGCTGCCCGATGAGCTTGACGCAACTGCCGCATCCCGTACCGGCCTTGGTGCACTTCTTCACCTCGGGCAGGTCGGCGCAGGCCTGAACGGCCGCCTTGGTGACGTTGTGGCAGTTGCACACCACCGCGTCGCCGGGCAGCGCCTCCGGGCCGAGCGCCTTGGCCGCGCCCGCGCCCGCGGGCAGGACCAGCTGCTCGGCGGGCACCGGCGGCACCGAGCCCGTCAGGGCGCGCAGCGTGCCGTACGCCTCCGCGTCGCCCACCAGGATGCCGCCGAGCAGCGCGCCGTCCGCGCCGATGACCAGCTTCTTGTACGTGCCGGAGCGCGAGTCGGCGTAGGAGACGTCCAGACAGCCGTCGGCCGTGCCGTGCGCGTCGCCGAACGACGCCACGTCGACGCCGAGGAGCTTGAGCTTGGTGGAGGTGTCGGCCCCGGTGAAGGCGGCCGCGCCGCCCGCGATCGTGGCGGCGGCCGTCTGCGCCATCTCGTAGCCCGGCGCCACGAGCCCGTACACCCGGCCGTCCGCGGCGAGCGCGCACTCGCCGATCGCGAACACCGCCGGATCGCTCGTCACGCACCGCTCGTCCACCACGACGCCGCCGCGCTCGCCCACGGTCAGACCGCAGTCCCGGGCCAGCTGGTCGCGGGGCCGCACGCCCGCCGAGAACACCACGAGGTCGACGTCGAGCCGGGAGCCGTCCGAGAGCAGCATCCCGGCGACGGCGCCCTCGTCGTCGGCGACGATCTCCTGGGTGCCGGTGCCCGTGTGCACGGTCAGGCCCAGGTCCGTGAGCGTGCGCAGGAGGGCCGCGCCGCCGCCGTCGTCGACCTGCACCGGCATCAGGCGCGGCGCGAACTCCACGACGTGCGTGTCGAGGCCGAGCCCGCGCAGCGCGCCCGCCGCCTCCAGGCCGAGGAGCCCGCCGCCGACCACCGCGCCCGTCGTGGCGTGCTTGGTGGCGTACTCCTCGATGGCGAGGACGTCCTCGATCGTGCGGTAGACGAAGCAGCCCGCGGCGTTGCTGCCCGGCACCGGCGGCACGAACGGGTACGAGCCGGTGGCGAGCACCAGCGTGTCGTACGCGACCGGGAGCCCGGAGCGTGCGGTGACCGTCCGGGCGGCGCGGTCGATGTGCTCGGCGGGGTCGCCGACGTGCAGCTCGATGCCGTGCGCGGCGAGGAACGCCCGGTCCGTCAAGGAGAGTTCGTCCGGCGTCCGGCCCGAGAAGTACGAGGTGAGCTGGACGCGGTCGTAGGCGGGCCGGGGCTCCTCGCACAGCACGACGACGCGGTGCGTGGCCGTCACGCCCCGGTCGGCGAGGGCTTCCAGGAAGCGCTGGCCGACCATGCCGTGGCCGACGAGGACGAGGGTGGGCTGCGGCATCTCAGTGGCCTCCGTCGTGGGTGAGCAGGTGCAGTGGCGGGACGCCGTCGGCGGGCAGGGGTTCGTCGGACTCCCAGGCGCGGGCCAGCGCGCCGACCGCGGCCAGCTCGCCGAGCAGGACGCCGCCGACGAGCCGGTCACCTCGGACGACGACCTTCCGGTACGTGCCGCGGGTCGCGTCCGCGAGGCGGAGCACGTCGTCGTCCGGACGCGCCTCCGGGTCGCCGAACGCCGCGAGGTCCAGCGGGCGTTCGGCGTGCGGGAGCGTCAGGCGGGTCAGGGAGCGGGTGCCGGTGTAGGGACGGGCGCCGCCCGGGGACCGGAGGGCGGCGGCGAGGGCGTCCGCCTGGTCGAGCGCGGGGGCCGCCAGGCAGGCGGTGACACCGGCGTGTTCGGCGCAGTCGCCGATGGCGCGGATGTGGGGGTCGCTGGTGCGCAGGTCGTCGTCGACGACGATCCCGCGCCGCACGTCGAGCCCCGCGGCGCGGGCGAGCCCCGTGCGGGGGCGCACGCCGCAGGCCAGCACCGTCAGATCCGTCCCGAGGACGTACCCGTCCGCCAGTTCCACGGAGACGACCGCGCCGTCGACTCGGCGTACGCCCCGGACCCGGCACTCCGTGTGCACCTCGACGCCCAGGTCCGTCAGATGGCGCCGCACCAGCTCCGACGCCGCCGGGTCCAGCTGGCGCTCCATCAGGCGGTCGCCCTGCTGGGCGAGGACCACCTGCGCGCCCCGGTCGGCGAGCGCGCGGGCGGCGCACACGCCGAGGAGGCCGCCGCCGATGACGACGGCCCGTACGCCGGGCC
Organism: Streptomyces sp. NPDC059003; assembly: GCF_042740445.1. Classification (NCBI taxonomy): domain Bacteria; kingdom Bacillati; phylum Actinomycetota; class Actinomycetes; order Kitasatosporales; family Streptomycetaceae; genus Streptomyces; species Streptomyces sp. NPDC059003. Next base: position 36,568 of record NZ_JBHYJH010000051.1, read on the forward strand.
GTCGCACGGCCCTCGACAGGGCCAGGCAGTCGTCCATCGTCCGGAACGCGTGCACCCCGCGCGGCAGTTCCGTGGCACCCGGCGCGAACAGTCCGCGCAGCGGCGGAAGCACCGGGTTCGCGCCGGTGGCGAGCACCAGCGTCCCGTACGGCACCGCCGAGCCGTCCTCGCACTGCACGACGCGGTCGGCGCGGTCGATGCGGACCGCGCGCGTGCGGTGGTACGCCCCCGGGGGCGGCGGTAGCTCGATCACCTCCGGGGCGTAGCGGGCCGCGAGGACGTCGGTGAGCAGGACGCGGTTGTACGGGGGGTGGGGTTCCTCGCCTATCAGGGTGGCGGCGCGCCCCAGCCGGGCGGCGAGGCGGGAGCCGGCGATTCCGGCTCCCAGCACGACTACTCGCGGGGGCGCGGGCCTGGTGGGGGTCATGTCCCGCAGCCTGCGGGGCCGGTGTTTCCCCGAGGGTGCCCCCCGATTACCCCCGGGGAACGCTCCCCTCAGCCCCCCGTCCCCCCGACTGTGAGCCCGCCCTCTCCCACCCGCCCGCCCGTTTCCAGTTGTCCGCGGGGTGACCGCCCCTGGTGGGGTCCACCCGCCGTCGGCGCCTGCGGCTCCCCACCGCTACCGCGGCGGGTCATCTCCCACCCGCCCGCCCGTTTCCAGCTTCCTGCGGGGTGGACGCTCCTCGTGGGTGGTTACCCGCCGTCGGCGTCTGCGGATTTCCGCCGCTACCGCGGCGGGTTATCTCCCACCCGCCCGCCCGTTTCCACTCGGACGCGAGGTGGACGCTTCCAGTGAGGGCTGTCCGCCGTTGGCGGGTGCGGGTCCACTGGTCAGTGGAGGAGGAGCGGATGGGGCGACAGCCCTTCCCTGTTCACGGTGTGGGCGGTGCCTGGAATGCCGGGTCGGTGAGGGAAGCGGTGAAGGGCTGGAACACGCTCAATCCGTATGCCGTGTGCTTGGTGAGGCCTGCGTGCTTCAGGCACCACACTTGGGCGTTGTCGGAGTGCTCGCTGCCGGGGGACTGGGCCCTGCACTTCAGGCAGGTGCCGACATACGTTGCCATCGCTCCGGCATCGGCTTTGAGGGTCCACTGCGCGAAGCGGTAACGGGCGCGTGGGGCACCGTGGTCACTGCTCACCCGAACGCCTCTGCCAGATGTCGTCGGAGTCGTATCCGAGAGCAGTCAAGCGGTCTCCCCGGCTCTTGGCGATCACCTGCACTTGGCGCAGGGACTCGGTCAGGCAGGTGGCTACGTAGCGGAGTTGGCCGGGCGTGGCCTCGTCGTCGGCCAACGTGGCATTGGCGTGCCCCAGGAGGTCATCTGCCATGCCGAGTTGGATGCGCTCCATCTGATCCGCGACGCGGGCGACCTGCCCGTCGTCGCCGCTGATGAGGAAACAGGGTTTGCCTTCGGCGTTCATCCACGGCAGCAGTCGGCCGATGAACGGTTCACTCATGACGCCGCCACCTCCACCCCGTGGATGCACCGAGGCCCGATGTCCACGCCATGGAGAGCAAGCCACAGCGCGAAGCGTCGTGATCGCTGACGCCACGCTTCTTGACGCCGCTCGTGTGCCTGGTGCCCATAGGGAGGGCGTGGAAGCCGCAACAGCGGCTCGAAGAGTCGGGCGATACAGTTCGGCACGTCGACCTGCTTTCTCAGGTGGGCCACGCCCCCGGACCGGTCGCACGGTCGCGGGGGTCTCCGGTTGTCGTGGGACGACTGACCGTAGGGCCGCTGAGATGAGACAGGGGGCACACTTTGTGCCCCGTCGCTCAGGCCGCCAGCACGCCGATCTTCACAGCGAGGTCACTGGCTCTGCGCCGCTGCGCCGGACTCTTCGATGCCGTCTCTTCCAGGACGATCCGCCGCGCGTATCCGTTGTAGCGGATGGTTTCCGGCGCGGCTTCGTAGGCCTTGTCGAGGGTGGCAAGAGCCGCCTCTGTCTGCCCGTCGAGCTGATATCCGCGCGCCTCCTCGATGCGGTGCCGGGCGCGACGGGGGCGTGAGGGAATGGTCATGGTGTCCGCAGCAGCGGCCTGACGGACGCTTTCCGCACCCGCGTGAAGTTCCACGGCGATGGTTACCGCATGAGCTCCCATGACGGCTCGCGAGAAGGACGTCACCGGGTGGTAATAGTCGGCGGGAAGCCGTGCGGCCATGGCATGGGCTGTATCCCAGTAGCGCCACGCGGTGCCTGTATCTCCCCGCCGAGCCGCCGTATAGCCAGCCTCGAACTGTAGCGCTCCTGAGATGGCCAGCAGGTCGTCGCCCGCGTCCGGAAGGAATTCCTCAAGGTAGTGGATGGTTTCCAGGTTCACCGCGTCCGCAGCGTCGAAGTGTGAGGGTCCGTTGTCACGATGCGCTTGCGCAGCCAGCCAGGCGGAAACGCCGATAGTGTGCGGGTCCTCGGACTCCTGGGCAGCAATCATTCCGCGCTCTACCACGCGCCAGAGCAACGATGAGTCAGGCTGGTAAGCGATGAAGAACTGACTGAGACTGTATGTCTCGGCCAGGATGCTTTGGGCCGCACGTCGCTCACTGGCCGAATCAGCTTGCAGCACGGCGAGTTGTGCGTCCCGAATGAGGTCAGGCAGGAGAGCCCCAATAGCATCCCGATGGTTCGGAGCGGAATGCCGAGCGCTCCAGGCGCGGATGAGCCTTTCCCGGAGGTGGGCAAAAGACGGTGCCTCGTGCTGTGTCGTCAGTGGAAACGCATTGATGGCGGTACGGACTTGGGGCAGGCGTGCGTGCCCCGGGCCGGCGAACAGACTGATCGACTGGGACTGATCGCCGGTGAGTTCGGAAAGCTCCCGGACTCGTAGAGCCTCCGCAATGCGCAGCACCATGGGGAGCTTGGGCATGTGAAGGCGGCCGCCCTCTACTTGTTTGACCCAGCTGGTGGACTTGCCGATGAGTCCGGCCAGCACGATGCGACTCATGCCGCGGCGAGTACGGAGGATCTGCATGCGCTGGCCGAAGGCCACGGGTTCGGCAAACGGGTTGGGGGATGCATCGGAAGACACGGCCTTGCCCCTCTCTGCACAGCTCGTCACCGCCAGAGTACGAGGACGGGGCGGTGCGCGTTGATCCTTGGCGGAAGTCCCACACGCGGGTCCTGATGTTCGCCGTCGGCGTCCGCGGGTCTCCGCCGCTACCGCGGCGGGTTATCTCCCACCCGCCCGCCCGTTTCCACTCGGACGCGAGGTGGACGCCCCCGGTGGGGGCTGCACGCCGTCGGCGGGTGCGGGATTGCGTTCACCCGGGCCAGATCGGACGCGCTCGCGCGGTCGCCGATGGCGCGCAGCCCCCACCGGAGACGCCCACCCTGCGTCCGAGTGGAAATGGGCGGGCGGGTGGGAAAGAAACGCCGCGGTAGCGGCGCTCGACCCGCAGGTGCCGATGGCGGGTGGCCACCCACCAGGGGCGCCCACCCCGCGTCCGAGTGGAAACGGGTGGGCGGGTGGGAAAGGAGCGCCGCGGTAGCGGTCCCCGAGCCGCAGGCGCCGGCGGCGGGTGACCACCCACCGGGGGCGTCCACCTCGCGGAGGGCTGGAAACGGGCGGGCGGGTGGGAGAGGGAAGGGGGAGCGAAGCTCAGAGGGGGCTCAAGTTCGTGGACGGTTCACGTATCGGGTCCCTAGTGTCGCGATCATGCCAGATATAGCGATGACCACGGTGGTCGTACTGTGTCTCGCCGCGTTCGCGGCGGGGTGGATCGACGCCGTGGTGGGCGGGGGCGGACTCCTGCTGCTGCCCGCCCTCTTGATCGGCCTGCCGGGGTCCACCCCGGCGGCGACCGCACTCGGCACCAACAAGGCCACGGCCATCGTCGGCACGACGGGCGCCGCGGTGACGTACGTACGCAAGGCCCCCATCGACGTGGGCACGGCCGTCCGGATCGGCCTCGCGGCGCTCGCCGGATCCATGGGCGGCGCCTTCTTCGCGGCGGGGATGAGCACGGAAGTGCTCAAGCCGGTCATCATGGCGGTACTCGTGTGCGTCGGGGCGTTCGTGATCTTCAAGCCCGACTTCGGGACGGCCCCGGCCACGGGGCCGCTCCCCCCGCGCCGCATCCTCGCCGCCATCGGCATCGCGGGCGTCGGCATCGGCTTCTACGACGGCCTCATCGGCCCCGGCACCGGCACGTTCCTGGTGCTCACGCTGACCGCCGTGCTCCGGCTCGACCTGGTCCAGGCCTCCGCCAACGCGAAGATCGTCAACTGCTGCACCAACGTGGGCGCCCTCGCGATGTTCGCCTGGCAGGGCGCCGTCCTGTGGCAGCTCGCCGCGGTCCTCGCCGTCTTCAACCTCGCGGGCGGCACGCTCGGCGCCCGCACCGCCCTGAAGAAGGGCAGCGGCTTCGTCCGGATCGTGCTCCTGACGACCGTGGTCGGACTCGTGGCGAAGATGGCGTACGAGCAGTGGGTCGCGTAAGGCGCGAAGGGAGTCAGTGGCGGCTGCCCGTCAGGTGCGCGAAGACCACCACGTTCCCCTGGTAGCCCGTCTTCTTCGAGTACGCGCCGCCGCACGTGATCACCCGCAGTTCGGGCCGCGGCGCGGCGCCGTACACCTTCTCGTCGGGGAAGTCCTTCGCGTCGTACACCTCCACCGCGTCGACCGTGAACAGCGCCACCCCGCCGTCGCGCCGCTCCACCTCGACCGACTGGCCCTTGCGCAGCGCGCCCAGGCGGTAGAAGACGGCCGGGCCCTCGGCGTTGTCGACGTGCCCGGCGACGACGGCGGTGCCGCGTTCGCCGGGCGTGGTGCCCGCCTCGTACCAGCCGGCGAGGTTCTTGTGCCGCGGCGGCGGCACGTCGAGGCTGCCCTGGGAGGTCAGGCCGAGCCCCATCAGCGGGGCGTCCACGCCGATGGCCGGGACGCGGATCCGGTCGGGCGGCGAAGGGGGCAGGGGCGCGGCCGCGGGCAGCACGGCACCGGGGGACGAGGTCGCCGCCTGCGCCGCGGACGGCTGCGGCGGCGGATGCGGTGTCGTACCGCTGTGCAGCAGCCACGCGCCGGAGCACAGGGCGAGCGCGGTGACGGCCGCTATGAAGGCGGTGCGGACCTGCCGGCCGCCGCGCCCCGCGCGCGAGCTGTGGACCATGGCTTCCCCTTGAGGTCGGAGGGGTCGTGACCCCTCCCGCTCCCGCGGCCGCGAGGGACGGGCGGCCGGGGAGGGGAGGGGACGGCGGTACCTGCGGACAGCGGAGGGTGTCCGTCAGATCCTGTCGCCTCTCGCCCGGCGATGCAGGAGCCAGGTACCGCCCGCGGCGGCGACGGCGAGAGCAGCCACGCCCGCCGCGGTCTGCACGGGGTCGGGGCCGAGCGCACCGCCGACCCCCGTCTTCACATGCCCCCTCGGATGGACGGGCCCCGACTCGCGGGCGGACGCCGTCGACGTGAGCGTCACCGACAGGTCGCCCGCGACCGGCCGCCCGCCCGTGTCGGACCCGGAGCAGCGCGCCACGATCTCGTACGTCCCGGGCTGCGCCGACGGCGGCACCTCGAACCGCCCGACCGCCGCGTCCGGGCGCGCCCCCGGCGTCAGCGTGAACGTGCCCGCGCCCACCGCGCTCGCGTCCCCCGTCGCACTGCCGCCCGCGCCGCACGCCGTCGTGGTCACCGTGACGGCGGTGCCCGGCGTGACGGGGTTCGGCGACACGTCGAGACCGCCCGCGGCGGACGCGGGGACGGCGAGCAGCCACGCCGCGGTGACGGCGAGCGCGACGGAGGTCGTCAGCTGGCGGGCAGTGCGCATGGTGCTTGCTCCTACGGGTGGCCTGACGCACGCCCGGTCGAGGGGCGCACTGTCGAGGTAACGGGCACTCCGCCGCGCACGCCTGCTGATGGCCCATCAGAAACGCCGCGCCGCCCCGGCTCCTGACGCGTCGACGGCAGCGTTCCAGCAGGTCATCGACGTATCGACGCGGAGAATCCGAAGGGGCGGCGCGGCGCCTGTGAATGGGTGACCCGGCCTCAGATGACCGGGCCTCAGATGACTCGGTCTCAGGTGACCTGGCCCCAGTGGCCCGGTCTCAGGTGACCTGGTCTCAGATCTCGTCCCAGGGCACGTCCTCGTAGAGCCCGGTGACCGTCCCCGTCAGCTTCTCGTCGACGGGCAGGTCCAGGTCGTCGACGCGCCGGACGGGCGAGACGCCCCACGAGTTCACGACGAGGGCGGCCCGGTACGCGGCCAGGTCCCGCAGCCGTACCGGACCCAGGCGCGTGGGCAGCCCGGCCCCCGGGAGCAGCGGCTGGAGGAGCTGCATCGTGATGCCCGCCAGATGCGGGCCGTCCGGCCAGACGAGCTCGTGCCCGTCGAAGAACGCCACGTTCGTGACCGCGCCCTCGCTGATCGCGCCGTCGGGGCCGGTGAGCAGCGCCTCGTCGTAGCCCGCGCGCCGCGCCTCGCGCTGGTGGTAGGACTGCCCGAAGCCGCCCAGGTGCTTGATGTGCGCGACCGGGCGCACATACGGCACCGACATCAGCGCCTGCGCCCGCTCGGCCGTCGTCGCGGGCAGTTCGATGGGCGGCCGCACGGTCACCATCGGGGACGGCTCGCCGTCCGGCGCGTGGACGTACACCCGTACCGACGCGTCCGCACTGCCGCCGGCGAGCGCGTGCCGGACGAGCGCGCGGACCCGGTCGCCGTCGAGACCGGTGTCGAACAGTTCCCGGGTCGCCGCGTCCAGGCGGGCCAGATGCAGCCCGAGCCCGCGCACGCGGCCGCCCCTGACCTGCATCGCGGTGAAGTGCCCGAAGCCGTCGAGCGCACGGCTCGTCAGGCCTTCGGTGGTGGCGGGGGCGCCGTCGATCTCGAGCCGGCGCAGGCCGGTGGTGAGGGATGTCGTCATGGCTCCACCGTACGGATGTGATCAAGGGTCGTACGGGGGCCGGGCGGACGTCAGTCCTCGAGCAGGCGGCGCGGGCCCGGGCCGTGGGAGGCCAGCTCGTCGTACGGGTTCGACAGGGCGCACCGGTCGAGCGAGAGGCAGCCGCAGCCGATGCAGTCCGTGAGGCTGTCGCGCAGCCGCTCCAGGGTGCGGATGCGGCGGTCCAGGTCCTCGCGCCAGCACTCGGAGATCCTGGCCCAGTCCGCACGCGTCGGCGTGCGGTCCTCGGGGAGCAGGAGCAGCACGTCGCGGATCGTGGCCAGCGGGATGCCGAGCCGCTGCGAGGTGCGGATGAAGGCCACGCGGCGCAGCGTGTCCCGGCTGTAGCGGCGCTGGTTGCCGCTGGTGCGACGGCTGGTGATGAGCCCCTCGCGCTCGTAGAAACGCAGTGCGGAGGGGGCCACTCCGCTGCGCTCGGCGAGCTCGCCGACGGTGGCTTCCTTGGCGTGCGGTGCGAGATGCGTCGTCATGGCCGACAGATTAGCCGCGGGATCCGCTTGACCTGAACCAAGGTTGAGCTATCAGTCTGGGCGCATGAACACCACCACGGATGTCTCCGTCGCCGCTGTTTCCGCCGTCTCCGCCCCGGCCCTCGCCGACGCCCTGACGTCGACGGCCGCCACGCCCGTCAAGGTCGCCGTCATCATCGGCAGCAACCGCGAGGGCCGCTTCGGCCCGGTCATCGCCGAGTGGGTGCTGCGCCGGGTGCGCGAGCACGAGGGCTTCGAGGTCGACGTGATCGACCTGGCCGAAGTCGACCTGCCCACGTCCCTGTCGTACCGCCCGTCCCCCGAAGTCATCGCCGAACTCGCCAAGGTCTCCCCGAAGCTGGAGGAGGCCGACGCCTTCATCGTCCTCACCCCCGAGTACAACCACTCCTACCCCGCGTCCCTGAAGAACGTCATCGACTGGCACGGCCCCGAGTGGCAGGCCAAGCCCGTCGCCTTCGTCTCCTACGGCGGCCTCTCCGGCGGCCTGCGCTCCGTCGAGCACCTGCGCCCGGTCCTCGCCGAACTGCACGCCGTCACCATCCGCGAGACCGTCTCCTTCCACAACGCGGGCGCCCTCTTCGACGACGACGGCAACCACCGCGACCCGAAGCGCGCCGACGCGGCCGTGCAGACGATGCTCGCGCAGCTGGAGTGGTGGGCCTGGGCGCTGCGCGGCGCCAAGGAGGTGCGGGCGTACGGGAAGTGACCCGCGCGGACGTACGGGAAGCGGCCCGCGGGCGGCGGCGTACGGGAAGCGACCGCCCCGGCCGGGTCGCCCGGGGCGAGGGCGTGGTCAGGCCTCCGGGAGCCGTACGGTGGCCACCGCCCCGCCGTCCGCCGCGTTGCTCAGCTCCACCCGCGCCCCGATGACCGCGGCCTGCCCGAGCGCGATGGTCAGGCCGAGCCCCGTGCCCTGCCCGCGCTCGCGCGCACCGGTCTCGAACCGCCGCGGGCCGTCCCGCAGGACCGCGTCGGGGAAGCCGGGCCCGTGGTCGCGCACGGTCACCACGGCCCCGTCCACGGACAGTTCGACGGGGCCGCCGCCGTGCTTGCGGGCGTTGCCGACGAGGTTCGCCAGGATGCGTTCGAGCCGGCGCGCGTCGGTGCGTACGAGACGTTCGGCGCCGCTCGTGAACCGCGGCCCCTGCCCCGGGCACTGCCCCGTGAGCACCGCCCGCTGCACCATCCCCTCGACGAGCGCGCCCAGCGGGTGCACGTCCAGGTCGGGCCGTTCGACGTCGGCGTCGAGCCGCGCGACCTCCAGGAGGTCCTCGGTGAGCGTCCCGAGCGCGCGCACCCGGTCGCGCACCAGCTCCGTCGGGCGGCTCGGCGGCAGCAGTTCGGCCGCGGTGCGCAGGCCGGTCAGCGGCGTCCGCAGCTCGTGCGCGACGTCCGCGGTGAACCGCTGCTCGGCCTCCAGGCGCTGCTGGAGCGTCGCGGCCATCGTGTCGACGGCGGTCGCCAGGTCGGCGACCTCGTTCCTGCCGTGCTCGAAGCCCGGCGGCAGCGGATGGCCGATGCGGGCGTCGAGGTCGCCCTGGCTGATGCGGCGCGCCGTGGTGGCCGCGGCGCGCAGGTCCCGGCTGAGGCGGCTGGCGAGCGCGGCGCCGCCGAGCGCGGCGAGCGCGACGACGACGGCGCCCGACACGATCAGCTGCTGGTCGAACTCGGCCATCTCGTCGGCCTGCTCGCGCAGGGAGAGCCGCACCGAGAGGACGTGGTCGCCGACCGGCCGCGCCGCCCACACCGCCGGGTCGCCCGCGTCCATGTCGAGGTAGGTGGTCCGCTGCCCGTCGAGCGCGGCGGCCCGCAGCGGCCCCGGCAGGTCGCGGGCGTCGATGGCGGCGTCGGCGTTGTCCTGCCCGTCGAGGCCGACCTGCCCGGTCAGCTCGTACAGCTGTCGTACGCGGACGAGCTGCGCGGTCGCGCCGGCCCGCGCGCTCCCGCTCACCTGGTCGAGCCGCGCGTGATGGATGAGCAGGCCGATGGTGACGGCGACGACCGCGCACCCGGCGGCGAGCAGCGCGGCGATCTTCCAGCGCAGGCCCAGGGTCCGCCAGCGGACGCCGAGGGCGCCGAACGCGGAGCGGACGCGGCGGAACGGGGCCGGTGTCATGGGCGGGCCCCGGAATCGGACGCGTCCGAAGAGCCGGACGGGGTGCCGCTCGGCTCGGGCGCGGGGCCCCCGGTGTGCTTCGGGTAGGTCTTGTTGTCGCTGACCGTGGACATGCGCGTGCCGTCCCAGTGGTAGCGCACGGCCTGCTCGCCGCCGTCCGGGCACGGGCTGCGCACCAGCAGGTCGGTGCCGATCACGTCGACGGAGATCCGTCTGCCCGCGGTGACGAGGACGGGGTAGACCTTGTCGTGGCGCGCCACGTAGACGACGAGGGCGCTGCGCCCGCTCTCCAGGTCGATCCCGACGACCAGCTCGGGCTTGCCGTCGCCGGACAGGTCGGTGAGCATCGGCGGCCGGATGCCCGGACGCCCCGGCCGTTCGATCATCGGCCGGTCGGCGAACGACCGCAGGCGCGGGTCGGCGCGCAGCAGCTCCCGCACGTCGGCCTTGGCGAGCCCGCCCGTGCCGAGCTCGATGCCCTTGAGGGGCTCGGGCGGCGGCTGGCGCGTGGCCGTCTCGGCGCCCGGATCCGAGGGGGACGCCCCGGACCAGGCCCGCCACAGCGGCTCCGGGCTCGGCTGCACCGACACCGGGGGCGCCGGTTCGCCGGGGCCGAGCCCGTCGGTGGAGGCACCGCAGGCGCAGAGCACGACGACGGCCAGGACGGCCGACGGCACGCCCAGGAGGAGGCGGAGGCGCAGATTCATGGCGGGACCGGTGGGTCAGGGGGCTCGGCGGCGACCGGCCCGCCGACGCGTCGGCGACGCATCGGGGATTCGGAGGGACCGGCCACCGCTCACGACGGTAGGAAGGACGCATCACGGAAACCGGGAGGTTGTGTAACAGCCACCCCTAAAGCCATGGAAACCGGCAGGTCGGGACCTTCGTCCAGGCCGGTAGCCTCCCCGTCAGCCCTCGCGGCGGCCAGCACCCGGGCTACGTACGAGAGGAACGCCCCTGTGACCGGAGAGACCACTCACACCTCCCCGACCGTTCTGACGGTCCTGACCACCACCGACACCGCCGACAAGGCCGACACCCTGGCGCGCGGCGCGATCGAGGCCCGCCTCGCGGCCTGCGCGCAGATCAACGGCCCCGTCACCTCCGTCTACCGCTGGGACGGCGCCGTCGAGACGGCCCGCGAGTGGCAGCTGCTCCTGAAGACCACGGACCAGCGGTACGAGGCCCTGGAGTCCTGGCTGCGCCAGGCCCACGACTACGAGACGCCGGAGATCATCGCCACCCCCGTGACCCGGGGGAGCGCGGCCTACCTGGACTGGGTGGTCCAGGAGACCTCCGCGTGACCGACCGGCTGCCGTTCTTCGTGTACGGGACGCTGCGCCCCGGCGAGCGCAACCACGCCTTCCTGCACGGGCGCGTCACGGGGTCCACCCCCGCCCGCCTCCCGGACGCGCTGCTGTACGACGGCCCCGGCTACCCCTACGTGGTGGAGGCCGCCGGCGAGGGCCCCGTCCACGGCGACCTGGTGACCGCGCACCCCGAGGCGTACGAACCGCTGCTCGCGGACCTCGACCACCTGGAGGAGTACGTCCCGGGCGACCCCCGCAGTCTGTACGTGCGGGTGGCCCGCGAGGTGACCCGCGCGGACGGGGCGACGGTCCGGGCATGGGTGTACGTGGCGTCGCCGCACTTGGCGGCACGGCTGCGGGCGACGGCGGCGCCCCTGCGTACCGGCACGTGGACGAGGGAGGACAGGGGCGCGGCCCCCTAGCCGGGTCGGCCGACGGTCTCCAACCGCACCGCGCACACCTTGAACTCCGGCATGCGTGACACGGGGTCGAGCGCGGGGTGGGTCAGGGTGTTGGCCCGCCCCTGTCCGGGCCAGTGGAACGGCATGAACACGGTGTCGGGCCGTATGCCCGAGGTGACCCGCGCGGGCACGACGACCCGCCCCCGCCGTGACACCACGGCCACCTGCTCGCCGTCGGCCACCCGCAGCCGCGCCGCGAGCCGGGGGTGCAGCTCCACGAACGGTCCGGGCGCCGCCGCGTTCAGCTCGGCCACGCGCCGCGTCTGCGCCCCCGACTGGTACTGCGCGAGCACGCGGCCCGTGGTCAGCACCACCGGGTACTCGCCGTCCGGCTCCTCGGCCGCGTCCCGGTGCGCCACGGGCACGAACCGGGCCCGCCCGTCGTCGGTCGCGAACCGGTCGAGGAACATCCGCGGCGTCCCGGGGTGACGCGCACCCTCCTCGCCTTGCGAACCACCGCCCGCACCGGCCTCCGGGCACGGCCAGAACACCCCGTCCCCGTCGCCCTCGGCAAGCCGCCCGTACGTGATCCCCGAGTAGTCCGCGAGCCCGCCCGCGCTGGCCCGCCGCAGCTCCGCGAAGACCTCCTCCGCGTCCGTGGGGAACCCCTTCCCGTGCCCGAGCCGCCCGGCGAGCCCGTGCAGCACCTCCAGATCGCTGCGCACCCCGGCCGGAGGCGACACCGCCCGGCGCCGCAGAAGCACCCGCCCCTCCAGGTTCGTGACCGTCCCCGTCTCCTCCGCCCACTGCGTCACCGGCAGGACGACATCGGCGAGTTCGGCGGTCTCGGAGAGCACCACGTCCGCCACCGCCAGGAAGTCGAGCGACCCGATCCGCTCCTCCACGTGAGCCGCGCGCGGCGCCGACACCACCGGGTTCGACCCCATGAGCAGCAGCGCCTTCACGTCGCCGCCGAGCGCGTCGAGCAGTTCGTACGCGGACCGCCCGGGCCCCGGCAGCATGTCCGGGTCGACGCCCCACACCTCCGCCACATGCGCCCGCGCCGCCGGGTCGGTGAGCTTGCGGTAGCCCGGCAACTGGTCGGCCTTCTGGCCGTGTTCACGCCCGCCCTGCCCATTGCCCTGGCCCGTCAGACAGCCGTACCCGGACAGCGGCTGTCCGGGTCGTCCCGTCGCCAGGCACAGGTTGATCCACGCGCCCACCGTGTCCGTGCCCTTGGCCTGCTGCTCGGGCCCGCGCGCGGTGAGCACCATGGCGTGCCCGGCGTCCGCGAACCGCCGTGCCACGTCCCGCAGTTGCGGCACCGGCACGCCGGTGACCCGTTCCACGTACTCGGGCCAGTGCGCCATGGCCGCCGCCCGCGCTTCCGCCCAGCCGCTGGTGCGCTCTTGGATGTACGCCTCGTCCGTGCGGCCCTCGGCCACCACCAGGTGGAGCAGGCCGAGGGCGAGGGCCAGGTCCGTGCCGGGGCGGGGCGCCAGGTGGACGTCGGCCTGCTCGGCGGTGCGGGTGCGGCGCGGGTCGACGACGATCAGGGTGCCGCCGTTCGCCTTGAGCTCCGTGAGATGACGCAGCGCGGGCGGCATGGTCTCCGCGAGGTTGGAACCGACCAGGATCAGACACCCGGTGCGGGATACGTCGGCGAGCGGGAACGGCAGCCCCCGGTCGACCCCGAACGCCCGCTGCCCGGCGGCCGCCGCGGACGACATGCAGAACCGCCCGTTGTAGTCGATCTGCGAGGTGCCGAGCACGACGCGCGCGAACTTCCCGAGCGCGTACGCCTTCTCGTTGGTGAGCCCGCCGCCGCCGAACACGCCGCAGGCGTCCGCGCCGTGCGCCGCCCGCGTGCGGGCGAGCCCGTCGGCCACGCGGTCCAGGGCCTCCTCCCAGGTGGCCGGTACGAGCCTGCCCGTGGCGTGGGATCGGACGAGGGGCTCGGTCAGCCGCACCTGGGAGGAGAGCACCGCGGGTGCCGTACGGCCCTTGCCGCACAGCGCGCCCCCGTTGACGGGAAACGCGGGCCGCTCCACAACCTCCACCCCGCCGTCACCCCGCGCAAGCCCCATGCCGCACTGGAGCGCACAGTACGGACAGTGCGTGGGCGTGACAGCACCTGGCGCGGTGGCGGATACCTGTTGCATGCCCCCACGGTCCGCCGCCCGTGTTTCCCGCCGGGACCGGCCCCGTTACACCCACGGCACACCCGGCTCCGCCCCGCCGCACCCCACCCGTGAGGCCCGCGCAACCAGCCGTCACCGCGGGGCAACGGCCCCGCAACACGCCCGGGTCATCCTCGGTCCATGAAGCCGTCGCCGCCGCACCTGGACACCACGGGTCAGCTCCTGCGCCGCATCACCACCGAGCTCGGCACCCGCCTGGCCCGCGTCACGCCCCACGGCACGCGCCGGCCGGACGCCCCCGCCCTCGTCCTCGTCGCCCACGGCAGCCGCGACCCCCGCACCCTCACCACGGTCACCGCGCTCCGCGACGCCGTCCGCGCCCTGCGCCCCGGCCTCGACGTACGGCTCGGCCACATCGAGCTGAACGAGCCACTCCTGACGCACACCCTCGACGGCCTGGGCGCCGCGCACCCGCAGGCCGCCGACGGCGCCGTCCTCGTCCCCCTCCTCCTCGGCCGCGGCCACCACGTCAAGCACGACATCCCCACCGCCGCCGCCACCGCCCGCGCCGCCCACCCGCGCCTGACCACCCGCGTCGCCGCCCCGCTCGGCCCGCACCCGCTGCTCGCCGAGGCCCTGCACGCCCGGCTCGTCGAGGCGGGCTGGCCCACCGGCGCGCCGCCGCGGGGCCTCGGCGTCGTCCTGGCCGCCGCCGGCTCCCGCGACCCGGACTACGCCGCCGACACCCAGCACGCCGCGGCCCTGCTCGCCCGCCGCGTCGGCGCCCCCGTGACACCCGCGTACGCCGCGCCGACCGCGCGGACGCCGACCACGGTGCCCGAGGCCCTGCGCGCCCTCGCCGGCCGGGGTGTCCGCCGGGCCGCCGTCGCCGCGTACTTCACCGCGCCCGGCCGGTTCGCCACCCAGGCCGCCGACGCCGCGCCGTGGCTCGCCGCGGCCCCGCTCGGCGCGCACCCGGCCCTCGCCGCGCTCGTCCTGCACCGCTACGACCAGGCACGCCGTGCCGCGCCCGCCCTGACGGCGGCACGCCGCCTGACGTCCGCCTGACGGGCCCCCGGCGCGCGCTGTCAGCGGCGGCGTCTACTGTCGGTGCATGGAAGGCACAGCACCGCACCCGTATGCCGACGACGCCGATCACGCCGACCACCCGGAGCGCTACGACGAGGCCGCCACCGAGCGCTGGGCGGCCGAGCCGGACAAACGCCCGGGGCGCACCGCCTTCCAGCGCGACCGGGCGCGCGTCCTGCACTCCGCGGCCCTGCGCCGCCTCGCGGGCAAGACCCAGGTCGTCACGCCCGGCACGAAGAGCCAGGCCTGGGACGCCAGCGCCCGCACCCGGCTCACGCACTCCCTGGAGTGCGCCCAGGTCGGCCGCGAGCTGGGCGCCGCGCTCGGCTGCGACCCGGACCTGGTGGAGACCGCCTGCCTGTCCCACGACCTCGGCCACCCGCCCTTCGGGCACAACGGCGAACAGGCGCTGAACGAAATCGCCCAGGACTGCGGCGGATTCGAGGGCAACGCCCAGTCCCTGCGCCTGCTCACCCGCATCGAGCCCAAGCGCTTCGTGCGCAGCCCCGCCACCGGCGAGCTCGTCAGCGTCGGCCTCAACCTGACCCGCGCCGCCCTGGACGCCGCCACCAAGTACCCCTGGCCGCGCGGCGCCCACCCCACCGACCCGGACTCGGTGAAGTTCGGTGTCTACGAGGACGACCGGCCGGTCTTCGACTGGATCCGCAAGGAGGCCCCCGGCCTGCGCACCTGCTTCGAGGCGCAGATCATGGACTGGTCCGACGACGTGGCGTACTCGGTGCACGACGTCGAGGACGGCCTGCACGCGGGCCACATCGATCCGAACCTGCTGCACGCGGAGCCCGAGCGCCAGGACGTGTACGCGGTCGCGATCGGCCGCTACGTCCCCGCGGACACCGCCCCCGAGGAGCTCTCCGAGGCCCTCGACCGCCTCCTTGAGCAGGACTGGTGGCCGCACGGGTACGACGGATCGGCCGTCGCCCAGGCCCGGTTGAAGGACGCCACGAGCCAGCTCATCGGCCGCTTCTGCCTGGCGGCCGAGAGCGCGACCCGCGCGCGGTACGGCACGGGCCCGCTCACGCGCTACGCGGCGGAGCTGGTCGTCCCGCGCGCGGCGCGCCTGGAGTGCGCGGTCCTGAAGGCCGTCGCCGACCGCTATGTGATGCAGCGCCCCGCGCAGACCCGGCTCCGCGCCGACCAGCGCGTCTGCGTCGCCGAGCTCGCCGACGCGCTCACCGCCCGCGCGCCCGAAGGGCTCGACCCGCAGTTCCGCGCGCTGTACGACGCGGCGCCCGACGACCGCGCCGCCCAGCGCGTGGTCATCGACCAGATCGCGTCGCTCACGGACGCCGCGGCCCGCTCCCTGCACGCGCGTCTCACGGCGCGACACCGGAAAACGCACAGGGACGGGTGACCATGGGGTAAGCACGGTATGTGACGGAAAGTGGCCGGAATGGGGGAGACCCCCTTCCGCCATCACGCTCCGTGCGGGACTCTCCCAGTGGCTCACAGCTTTCGAGGAGGCATCAAGTGGTCGACGCGGATCAGACGTTCGTCATCGTCGGAGGAGGTCTGGCGGGCGCGAAAGCGGCCGAGACACTCCGCTCCGAGGGCTTCACCGGCCGGGTGATCCTCATCGGGGACGAGCGCGACCACCCGTATGAACGCCCGCCCCTGTCCAAGGGCTACCTCCTCGGCAAGGAGGACCGCGACAGCGTCTTCGTCCACGAACCCGCGTGGTACGCACAGGCGGACGTCGAGCTGCACCTGGGCCAGACCGTCGTCGCCATAGACCGCGCCGCGCACACCGTCCGGCTCGGCGACGGCACGGTCATCCGCTACGACAGGCTGCTGCTCGCCACGGGCGCCGAGCCGCGCCGCCTGGACGTGCCGGGGACCGGCCTCGCGGGCGTGCACCACCTGCGCAGGCTCGCCCACGCCGAGCGCCTGCGCCACGTCCTCACCGCGCTCGGCCGGGACAACGGCCACCTGGTGATCGCGGGCGCGGGCTGGATCGGCCTCGAAGTCGCCGCCGCGGCCCGGGAGTACGGCGCGGAGGTCACCGTCGTCGAGCCCGAGCCGACGCCGCTGCACGCCGTCATCGGCCCCGAGGTCGGCCAGATGTTCGCCGACCTGCACGCCGAGCACGGCGTCCGGTTCCACTTCGGGGCCCGCCTGACCGAGATCGTCGGCCAGGACGGCATGGTCCTCGCGGCCCGCACGGACGACGGCGAGGAGCACCCGGCGCACGACGTGCTCGCCGCGATCGGCGCCGCCCCGCGCACGGCGCTCGCCGAGTCCGCGGGGCTCGCCCTCGTCGACCGCGAGCACGGCGGCGGCATCGCCGTGGACGCCACCCTGCGCACGTCCGACCCCGACATCTTCGCCGCCGGTGACGTGGCCGCCGTGCACCACCGCCTCTTCGACACCCGCCTGCGCGTGGAGCACTGGGCGAACGCCCTGAACGGCGGCCCGGCCGCCGCCCGCGCCATGCTCGGCAAGGACGTCACGTACGACCGCGTGCCCTACTTCTTCTCCGACCAGTACGACGTGGGCCTGGAGTACTCGGGCTGGGCGCCGCCCGGCACGTACGACCAGGTGGTGATCCGTGGGGACGCGGGGAAGCGGGAGTTCATCGCGTTCTGGCTGAGCGAGGGGCAGGTGCTCGCCGGGATGAACGTGAATGTGTGGGACGTCACGGAGACCATCCAAAAACTCATCCGCACCGGCACCCACCCCGACCCCGAGGCCCTGGCCGACCCGTCCCGCCCCCTGACGGCCCTGCTCGACTGACGGCCCTCGCGGGTGGCGCCCCAGACCCGCCCCTTCCCGAACTGGGGGCTCCGCCCCCAGACCCCCGCTCCTCAAACGCC
>NZ_JBHYJH010000052.1:0-53819 GCF_042740445.1 Streptomyces sp. NPDC059003
CTGGACCCCCCTTTCATCCGCGCTTCGCGCTCGTCCTCAAACGCCGGACGGGCTGAGATGCCCAGCCCGTCCGGTGGGGCTTTGCGTCAGCGGGGCGGGGCGATGCGGCCCGTCACCTCGCCCAGGCCCACCCGCGTGCCGTTGGGGCCGGGGGCCCAGGCCGAGAGGGTGACCACGTCGCCGTCCTCGAGGAACGTCCGCTTGCCCGAGGGGAGTTCGAGGGTGTCGCGGCCGTTCCAGGTCAGTTCGATGAGGGAGCCGAACTGGTCGGGGGACGGGCCGCTGACGGTGCCGGAGCCGTAGAGGTCGCCGGTCCGCAGGGAGGCGCCGTTGACGGTCATGTGGGCGAGCTGCTGCGCGGCGGTCCAGTAGACCGTGGAGAAGGGGGGCTCGGAGATGACCTCGCCGTTGAGGGTGACGGTGATGCGGAGGTCGTAGCCGCCCGGCTCGTCGGCGGAGTCGTCCAGGTACGGCAGGAGGGGCTCCGTGCGCTCCGGCGGGGCGACGCGGGCCGCGTCCAGGGCTTCGAGGGGCGTGACCCACGCGGAGACGGACGTGGCGAAGGACTTGCCGAGGAACGGGCCGAGCGGGACGTACTCCCAGGCCTGGATGTCGCGGGCCGACCAGTCGTTGAGGAGGGTGAGGCCGAAGACGTGCTCGCGGAAGTCGGCGAGGGGCACGGGGGTGCCGAGCGTGGAGGGGCCGCCGACGACGAAGCCGACCTCGGCCTCGATGTCGAGCTTGGTGGACGGGCCGAAGACCGGCGCCGAGTCGGCGGGCGTCTTGCGCTGGCCGGTGGGGCGCACCACGTCCGTGCCGGAGACCACGACGGTGCCGGACCGGCCGTGGTAGCCGATGGGCAGGTGCTTCCAGTTGGGGGTGAGCGGCGACGGGGCGTCCGGGCGGAACATGCGGCCCAGGTTCGACGCGTGGTGCTCCGACGCGTAGAAGTCGACGTAGTCGGCGACCTCGAAGGGCAGGTGCAGGGTGACGTCGGAGAGGGGGTGGAGCAGCGGGCGGACGACGTCGCGGTGCGCGGGGACCGTCACCCAGGCGGTGAGGGCGCGGCGGACGTCGCGCCACGCGGTGCGGCCGGCGGCGAGCAGCGGGTTCAGCGTGGGCTGCGCGAGCAGCGAGACATAGGGCGAGCCCAGGGCGGCCGCGGCGGCGCCGGCGTCGAGGACGTACGAGCCGAGGCGGACGCCGACGCGGGGGCCGTCGTGGGCGGGCGTCGATCCGGGTGCGGAACCGGGCGCAGAACCGGGGGTGGAGCGGGCCGCGGAGTCGGCCGTGGAGTCGGACGACCTCGCGGGGGAGAAGACTCCGTAGGGAAGATTGTGCGGGCCGAAGGGGTCGCCCTCGGGGAGGTCGAGCGGGTTCTGCTCGGACATGCGTTCCTGCCTCGCTTTCCAATCCGGGTGCCCCACACGTTACGTGTAAGCGCCCAGTTGGGGCAGTGCCTAAAGAGTTCGCAATGTCCGGATAAATCTCGGGTGGGGCTCTCAAATGAGGCCCTAGGTTCCTCGGGGGGACGCGGACGGGGTGGGTCCGGGTCGGGCTGCACTGGACGCGTGGGGGGACCCGTGACCAAGAACGGCGGCGTACTGACGCCTGACCGCGAAGTGCCCGGACTCGTCGTGAAATTCGGCGACTATCCGCTGCACCACGGCGGCGTCGGCGCGATACGCAGCCTCGGCCGCATCGGCGTCCCCATGTACGCCATCACGGAGGACCGGCACACACCGGCCGCCGCCTCCCGCTATCTCACCGGAGCCTTCCCCTGGCCGACCACGGGGACGGAGGAGCCGGGATACCTCGTCGACGGGCTGCGGCGCATCGGGCAGCGCATCGGCAGGCCGACGGTGCTCATCCCGACCGACGAGGAAGCGGCCGTGCTGATCGCCGAGCACCAGCGGGAGCTCGCCGACGACGCCCGCTTCGGCGGCTTCCTGTTCCCGCGCGTCGACGTCCCCCTGCCGCGCCGCCTCGCCAGCAAGCAAGGGCTGCACGAGCTGTGCGCGGAGCACGGCATCACCTCGCCCGTCTCCGCGTGCCCGCGGGGCCTGGCGGACATCGAGAGGTTCGCCGCGACCGCGCGCTTCCCGGTCGTGGCGAAGAACCGCGAGGCGTTCCAGCGCCGCGAGCGCCCCGCGGTGCCCGGCACCACCCGCATCGACACCCCCGAAGCCCTCGTCGGCCTCGCCCGGGAGTGGGGGGAGCGGCCCGGAGTGGTCCTCCAGGAGTACCTGCCGCGCGAGCAGGCCGAGGACTGGGTCGTGCACGCCTACTTCGACGCGGACTCGGCACCGCTCGCCCTGTTCACGGGGGTGAAGGTCCGCTCCTGGCCGCCGCACGCGGGGATGACGGCGTGCGCGTACGTCGTCGACAACCCGGACCTCGCCGACCTCGCCGCGCGCTTCGTCAAGCGGATCGGCTTCACCGGCATCGTCGACCTCGACCTGCGCTTCGACCGCCGCGACGGCCAGTACAAACTGCTCGACTTCAACCCCCGCATGGGCGCCCAGTTCCGGCTCTTCGAGAGCGAGTCGGGGATCGACGTGGTCCGGGCCATGCATCTGCACCTCACCGGCCGCGCCGTCCCGGAGGGCGAGCAGCGCGCGGGCCACCGCTACGTCGTGGAGAACATCGACCTGCCCGCCCTCATCGCGTACCGCCGCAGCGGCTATGTGACCCCGCACGCGCCCGCCCGCGCCAGCGGCACGGAGCTCGCGTGGCTCGCCGCGGACGACATGAAGCCGTTCTTCACGATGCTCGCCCGCTTCGTACGGCCGGGGGCGAAGCACCTGCACCAGATGTGGCGGACGAACCGGCGCCGCGGTGCCGCCACCACCCGATAGCCGTGATACCGCGTGCCGTGCGACGGCACGGCGCGCACGACGTCCTGGGGAGGGACTTCGTGATGCAACCAGTGGCAGTCATCGGGGCGGGCCCCTACGGCCTGTCCACCGCGGCCCACCTGCGGGCCCGCGGCCTACCCGTCCGCGTCTTCGGCGAGCCCATGGTCAGCTGGCGCTCCCACATGCCCGCCGGAATGCTCCTGAAGTCGACGCCCGTCGCGTCGAACATCGACGCGCCGCAGCCCGGCCACAGCCTCGTCGACTACTGCACGACGGTCGGCATCCCGCGCCTCGCCAGGGACGAGGACATCGTCCCGGTCGAGACGTTCATCGGATACGGGCGGTGGTTCCAGGGGAAGCTCGTGCCCGAGCTCGAACAGGTGCGGGTGGTGTCCGTGGACCGCCGCGGCGCGGGCGGCTTCGAGCTGAAGCTGGACTCGGGGGAGCAGTTCACGGCCCGCGCGGTCGTCGTCGCGACCGGCCTCACCGGCCTCGCACAGCTGCCGCCCGTGCTCGCCGCCGCCGTGCCCGACGGCCCCGCCCCCGCGGGCCCGCTCTCGCACAGCGCACAGCACCACGACCTCACGCGGTACGCCGGTACGGAACTGATCGTCGTCGGGGCGGGCCAGTCCGCCCTGGAGACCGCCGCCCTCGCGGCGGAGGCCGGGGCGAGGGTGCAGGTGGTGGCGCGCGGCAAGGGGGCGGTGGCGTTCGGCGGGCCGCCGTGGGCGCAGCCGAGGCTGCGCCCGCAGTCGCCGTTCGGCCGCGCCTGGTCGCTCTACGCGCTCAGCTACTACGCCGACCTGTACCGCCATCTCCCGGCACAGGCCCGCCACTTCCTCGCCCGCCGGGTGCTCGGCCCGCTCGGCGCGTGGTGGCTGCGCGAGCGCTTCGAGGGCAAGGTCGAGGCGCGCGAGGTGCGCCGCGTCGTGCGTACGGAGACACGCGAGGGCCGCCCGGTCCTGACGGTCGAGACGCTCGGCGGCCGGATCAGGGAGCTCACCGCCGACCATGTCATCGCCGCCACGGGGTACCGCGTCGACCTCGCCGCCCTCAGCTTCCTCGAACCGGGCCTGCGCGCCCGCATGGCCGTCAGCCGCGGCACGCCGAAGCTGGGCGCGGGGTACGCGTCGTCGATCCCGGGGCTCTACTTCACGGGCATGCTGGCCGGTTCGTCGTACGGGCCCCTGATGCGGTTCGTGTGCGGCACGGAGTACGCGTCGCCGCGGCTCGCGCAGCACCTCTCGGCGGCGTACGGCTGAGCCGTGGCGTACGCGTACGGCTGAGGCGCGGCTCGGTACGACCTCGACGGGCGGCCCGTCCGGCTACCGGTGGTCGTCGCCGGGAACCACCGGCATCGGGGCGGGCTGCGCCGCGCGCATGCGCTCCGGCGTCCAGTAGTCCGCCGCCGGGGACGTGTCGTGCTCGGCGTCCCGCGCGATGGCCGCGTCCGGCTTCGCCCCCGGGGAGGTCCGGCCGCCCCCGTCCGAGTCCGCCGCCGAGGCCTGCCAGGCGAGCCCCGCCGTGAGCACGGCGACGGCGGCCGCGGTGACGAGGCCGAGCTTGCGGGTCCCGAGGGTGCGGGTCCCGGGCGTGCGGGTCCGGGGGAGTGCCATGTCGTGTGGTTCCTTGTCGTCGAGGGCCGCCGGGTCCGTCGGGTCCGTCGGGTCTGTCGGGCGGCGGTCGGTCACTGCCGCGTACTGCTGGCTGCGTACTCGTGTTGCGTACTCCAGTGACGTGGCGGGAGGCCCGGAGGTTCCGCCGTCGTGCGTCGGCGTTGCGGGGCGCGGGGGGTGTGGATCTCGGGGCGGGTGTCAACGTGCTGTTCCCGCAAGGAAGTTCGGCTTGACGGGGGCGGCCGCGGTTCGGGGCGGCCCGGCGCGGTGCTGCGTGGTCTTTCGTGGCCGTTCGGGCGGCCTCCGGCCGTACGGGGGCCGACGGGGCCGACCCGGGCGCGGCCGGTGTCGTCGCGCCGCGTCCCGCCTCGTTCCGGTGAACCGGGAGCGGGGCGGCGCGGCCAGCGTGCGCAGGCATCCGCGGCGCGCGTGATCGGTTCGTTGCCGCCTCACGACCAGGTGACCGCCGGTAGTGCGCCGGGCGCGACCGAACCGTCACAGCTCCTGCCACACGGCTTACCGGCCGGGCTCAGATCCGTATTCTTCGGATCATGGCCGCTCCCCTCGCATATGCCCTCATCGCCACTGACCTGGACGGAACCCTGCTCCGCCGCGACGACACGGTGTCCGACCGGTCGCGCAGGGCGCTGGCAGCCGCGAGCGAGGGCGGAGCGCGGCACCTCGTCGTCACCGGCCGCCCCGCGCCCCGCGTGCGCCCGCTCTTCGACGACCTCGGGTACGACGGGCTCGCGGTGTGCGGGCAGGGGGCGCAGCTGTACGACGCCGGGAGCGACCGCATGGTGTGGTCGGTGACCCTGGAGCGGGAGCTCGCGGAGGTCGCGCTCGGCAAGATCGAGGCGGAGGTCGGCCAGGTGTTCGCGGCGGCCGACCAGGACGGCGTCGACGGCCTGACCCTGATCGAGCCCGGGTACGAGATGCCGCACCCGACGCTGCCCGCCGTGCGCGTGCCGGGCCGGGACGTCCTGTGGGAGGAGCCGATCAGCAAGGTGCTGCTGCGGCACCCCACACTGGCGGACGACGAGTTGGCCGAGGTCGCCCGGGGCGTGGTGGGACATCTCGCCACCGTGACGATGTCCGGGCCCGGCACCGTCGAGCTCCAGCCGTGCGGGGTCACCAAGGCCACGGGGCTCGCGCTGGCGGCGGAGCGGCTCGGCCTGTGCGCGGCGGACACGATCGCCTTCGGTGACATGCCGAACGACATCCCCATGTTCGCGTGGGCGGCGCACGGCGTGGCCATGGCCAACGCCCACCACGAACTCAAGGCGGTCGCGGACGAGTTGACGCTGTCCAACGAGGAGGACGGGATCGCCGTGGTGCTTGAGCGCATGCTGGACAGTGGCCGGAATTCGGTGGGTACGACGCTGCGCGCGTGAGGTACCCGGCACGGTGTGCCGTGACCGATGTCTCACTCAGCGTGGTGCGGCGCCGGAGGGCGGGGTCATGTGGTCCGCTCTCCGGGTGGATCGGGCGTGCGGGGCGGGAACGGCATGTGGGACGCATCGTTCTCCGGGTATCAATTCGGTCATTCCGTGCCTGTCGGGCAGGGTGGTCTCCTCTGGCCGGGCAGGTGCTCGCTGTGATCGAAAGGCGACCGGATACGCTGACTTGAGTGATGGCAGCGACACATCGACAAACCGTGTCATCGACGAGTGATCGACCGAGTGATCGACTTGTGATCGTCAGCAGACAGGAGAACCCCTCGTGACCGTCGTCGGGCCCTTCGGGCTGAGCGTGCGGGACCAGGCTCTCGAAGCCGATGTCCAGGCCGGATTGGCGGCTGTCGAGGAGGGCCTGCTCGAGGCCACCAAGAGTGAGGTGCCGTTCATCACGGAGGCGGCGCAGCACCTCGTGCGCGCGGGCGGCAAACGTTTTCGGCCACTCCTGGTGATGCTCGCGGCCCAGTTCGGCGACCCGTACGCGCCGGGGATCGTGCCGTCCGCCGTCGTCGTCGAGCTGACGCACCTCGCGACGCTGTACCACGACGACGTGATGGACGAGGCCGAAGTGCGCCGTGGCGTGCCCAGCGCCAACCAGCGCTGGGGCAACTCGGTGGCGGTCCTCACCGGCGACTTCCTGTTCGCGCGCGCCTCGCACATCCTGGCCGACCTCGGCCCCGAGGCCGTCCGCATCCAGGCCGAGGCCTTCGAGCGCCTCGTCACCGGGCAGATCCTCGAGACGGCGGGGCCGCGGGACGGGCGCGATCCGGTCGAGCACTATCTGGACGTCATCGGCGGCAAGACCGGCTCGCTCATCGCCGTGGCGGGGCGTTTCGGCGCGATGATGTCCGGGGCGGACGAGACGGTGGTGGACGTCCTCACGCAGTACGGGGAGCGGCTCGGCGTCGCCTTCCAGCTCGCGGACGACGTGCTCGACATCGCGTCCGACTCCACCGAGTCCGGCAAGACGCCGGGCACGGATCTGCGCGAGGGCATTCCCACGCTGCCGGTGCTCCGGCTGCGGGAGCGGGTGGCGCGGCTCGGGCTCGCCGAGGACATCGCCCTGAGCGAGCTCCTCGACTCCGACCTCACGGATGACGCGCGGCATGCGGAGACGTTGGCGCGGCTGCGGGCGCATCCGGCGCTTGAGCAGGCTCGGCGGGATACGGTGCGGTATGCGCAGGAGGCGCGCGCCACGCTTGCCCCCCTCCCTGAGGGGGACGCCAAATCTTCCCTGGTCGAGCTGTGCGACCTGGTGGTCCACCGGGCGGGCTGATCCCCCCGTCGCTGCCGCCTTCCCGCCCGCCCGCCCGTTTCCACTCCTGCGCGGGGTGGACGCCCCTGGCGGGTGCCGATCGCCGTCGGCGGCTGCGGGTTACCGCCGCTACCGCGGCGACTCCTCTCCCACCCGCCCGCCCGTGACCCCCTTCCAGGGGGTGGAGGTCTCTGGTGGGGGTTGATCGCCGTTGGCGTCCGTGGGTTACCGCCGCTATCGCGGCGACTGCTTTCCTGCCCGCCCGCCCAGTACCTGCCGTCCCGGCCGCACCCGCCGGCGGTGGGTAACCCCCACGAGGGGCGTCCACCCCCTGGGAGGGTGGAAACGGGCGGGCGGGTGGGAAACAAACCGCCGCGGTAGCGGCGGAAAACCCCCGCCGGCCCGCACTCGCCCACCCCATGCGCAGCGGGCCGACGGCCAGGTGACGTAGGTCACAGTATTTCCCTCGCTCTGGATTGAGTCCAGACTCGGACCCGTTCGTACTCATGCCCAGAAGCTGACGCAGGGGGCGTTGGCCGGGAAACGGGGAGATTTCACGTCATGGGTACTGTCACCACTTCTGCGAAGAATCGTCGTCGGACCCTGCTGGCCTCCGGCATCGCCGTCGCCGCCGCGGGCGCCGTGGCGGCCGCCGTCCTTCCGGCGATGGCGGACAGCGGGAGCGGGAGCGGGAGCGAGAGCGGGCACGCGAGCAAGGGGCACGGCGCGCACGGCGCCGGCGTCGAGATCCAGAGCGGCGGCGTCGCCGCAACAGCCCGCGGCGCCCTCTTCACCGCCAGCCTGAACGGCGCCAACGAGGTCCCGGCACCGGGCGGCCCAGCCGTGGGCGACAAGGACGGCGCGGCCCTGCAATTCGTGCGGGTCAAGGGCGGCAAGGTCTCCGTCACGGTCGCGTGGCGCGGCACCGGCAAGCCGACCGCCCTGCACATCCACCAGGGCGCCAAGGGCACCAACGGCGGCATCAAGGTCGACTTCACCAAGCTCCTCGCCAGGGCGCGGCACCACCGCGTGACCGGCACGGTCAAGGTCTCCGACGCCGCCCTGCTGCGGCGGCTCAAGGCGGACCCCGGCGGCTTCTACGCCAATCTGCACACCGCCGAGTTCCCCGGCGGAGCCGTCCGCGGCCAGCTCCACAAGGTCACCGCCAACGTCTCCTTCGACGCCGCGCGCCGCAGCTTCCAGGCCTCCGTCGTCACCGGCAAGCAGATCTACCAGTGCAAGAAGGCCGAGGACGGCTCGGGCACGTACACCTTCCAGCAGCGCGACGTACGCGCCACCCTCGGCGGCCCCATCGCGCACGACTTCGTCGCCCCGAACTCCGGTACGCCGCGCTGGACCGCCCGGGACCGCAGCGCCGTCACCGGCAAGCTGATCTCCAAGACGCCCAACGGCGCGAAGAACATCGCCGAGCTCGACCTCAAGGCCGAGCAGGCGGGCACCAGGCGCGGCCTGCTCGCGGGCACCACCGAGATCCTGCGCCTGAACACGGTCGGCGGCGTCCAGCCCGCCGGCGGCTGCACACCGGGCGCGGTCACCTCCATCCCGTACGGGGCGGACTACGTCTTCGTCCAGCGCTGAGCCCGGCATCGAGTCAACCCTGAGCCGGACAGTCGGCCATCTCCCCCGGTGACCGGCTGTCATCCGGACGATCGGCGCCACGGCCCCGGTGGCCGATCGTCACCTCCAGGGGCGGCGTCTCCCCTACGGGACGGGGGAGGCGCCGCCCCCTCATGTCATCCCGTAGCAGTAGGCGGAGTTGCTTCCGCGGTCTGACGCTTCCGGCTGGCCGATTTGGTCGGATGGAGACAGTCGAAGAGACGCAGGGACAACCACCCCTGACCAATTCGGGTGAGAATGGCGGCGCGGGGTGGACGAGTGCATGGCCGTAACGGAACGCCGCCGCCGACCACGGAGGTAGGGCACACAATGGCACCGTACGAACCGGAGCAGGACACCAGCGAGGCCGGGGAGCAGAGCGCGAGCCGTCGCAAGGCGGCGCGCTATGTCGTCCCGTTCGCGGTGGCGGGGGTGGCTGCGGCGACCATCGGGCTGGTCCCGGCGCTCGCCTCCTCGGGCGACCCGGACCTGCCCGACGTCACCGCTCAGGAACTCATCGAGAAGATCGCCGCTTCGGACACCGAGCAGCTGTCCGGCACCGTGAAGATCAGCACCGACCTCGGTCTGCCGTCGCTCGGCGGCGGCGCGGCCGGCGCCTTCGCGCCGGGCGCGGGCGGCGGCGAGGGCCGCGGGGGCGACGGCGACAAGGGCTCGGCCGCCGACCCGTCGGCCAAGCTGATGGAGCTGGCGTCCGGCACGCACACGCTGCGCGTCGCGGCCGACGGCCCGGACCGGCAGAAGCTCTCCGTGCTCGACGACGCCGCCGAGTACAGCCTGATCCACAACGGCGACGACGTGTGGGCGTACGACAGCGCCTCCAACGAGGCGTACCACTCGAAGCACGCGGGAGAGGGCAAGGACCAGCGCGGCAAGGGCGACCTGCCGAAGGACTTCCCGGCCACGCCGAAGGAGTTCGCCGAGCAGGCCCTGAAGGCGGCCGACGAGTCGTCGACGTCGGTCGAGGTCGACGGCAGCGCGCAGGTCGCGGGCCGGGACGCGTACCGCCTGGTGATCAAGCCGAAGGACAGCGGCAGCACCGTCGGCCAGATCACGGTCGCGGTCGACTCGAAGACGGGTACGCCGCTGAAGTTCACCCTGTCCCCGGCGGGCGGCGGCTCCGCGGTCGTCGACGCGGGCTTCACGAAGGTCGACTTCGACAAGCCGTCCGCGTCCACCTTCGACTTCACGCCCCCGAAGGGCACCAAGGTCACCGAGGACGACGGCAAGCGCGGCACGCACGACAAGTCCGGGAAGGACTTCGAGAAGGAGTTCAAGGGCGACAAGCCCGAGGCCAACGTGATCGGCAAGGGCTGGACGTCCATCGCCGAGCTGCGGATCCCGGGCGGCCGCGGCCTGCCGACGTCCGGCTCCGGCGAGCTGCCGGCCGACGCGCAGCGGTTCGTCGACTCGCTCGGCGACAAGGTCGACGGGAAGTTCGGCTCGGGCACGGTCTTCAAGACCCGCCTGATCAACGCCCTCGTCACGGACGACGGCAAGGTGTACGTGGGCGCGGTCACCAAGGACGCCCTTGTGAAGGCGGCCGACGCCGCCCAGTAGGCACAGAGCGCAGCCGGCGGCGGATTGGGGAGCACCCGAGCGGTGCTCCCCAATCCGTCGTCACAGTGACGAGGGAGGACAGGTGCCGAGCACCCAGGGCGGGCCCCACGGCCATGTGATCGAGACGACGGCGTTGACCAAGCGGTACGGCAAACACCTGGCCGTGGACAGCCTGAGCCTCGTCGTGCCGGGCGGCAGCGTCTTCGGCTTCCTCGGTCCGAACGGCTCCGGCAAGACCACCACCATCCGCATGCTGATGGGCCTGATCGAGCCGACATCGGGGCGCGCCAAGGTCCTCGGCCGCCCCATGCCGTTCGACGGCCGCAGGGTGCTGCCGCACGTGGGCGCGCTCATCGAGGGCCCGGCGCTCTACGGCTTCCTTTCGGGCCGCGACAACCTCCTGCGGTACGACGCCGCCGACCCGACCGCGGACCCCCGCACCCGGCGGGCCCGCGCCGACGCCGCGCTCGACCGGGTCGGCCTGACCGCCGCCGCGGGCAAGAAGGCGAAGGCGTACTCCCTCGGCATGAAGCAGCGCCTCGGCCTCGCGGCGGCGCTGCTCCAGCCGCGTCGCCTCCTGGTCCTGGACGAGCCGACGAACGGCCTCGACCCGCAGGGCATGCGCGAGATCCGCGCCCTGGTGCGGGAGCTGGCGTCCGAGGGCACGACGGTCTTCCTGTCCTCGCACCTCCTCGACGAGATCGAGCAGGTGTGCACGCACGCGGCCGTGATGACGCAGGGCCGTCTGATCACCCAGGGCCCGGTCGCCGAGCTCGCCGCGCGGGCGCGCGGCCGGCTCGCCGTGACCACCCCGGACACGGGGGACGCGGCCCGCGTACTGAAGGAAGCAGGCATCGCCGACCTCGTCGTCACCGACGACCGGGTCACGGGCGAGCCGCCCGGCCGGGAGACGGATCCGGCCGAGCTGAACGCCGCACTGGTCAAGGCGGGCGTGCGCGTCCGCGGCTTCGGCGTCGAACGGGCCTCCCTGGAGGACGCGTTCGTGGCGCTGACGGGAGAGGGATTCGATGTCGCGGGCTGAACCGACACACGCAGGAACAGAGACAGCGGCGCCCGCGCCCCACAGGACGAGCGACCCCGGGGCGCCCCGGGAGCCCCGCTTGCTGTGGACGTTCGGCCTGTTCCGCAGCGAGCTCTCCCTCACGTTCCGCCGCTGGCGCACCCTCGCGCTGCTCGGGGTCCTCGCCGCCGTACCGATCCTCGTCGGCATCGCCGTGAAGATCGAGACGAGCGACGGCGGCTCGATCGGCGGGGGCGGCCCGGACGGCGAGGGGCCCGCGTTCATCGCGCAGGTCACCAACAACGGCCTGTTCCTGGTCTTCACGGCGCTCGCCGCGACGCTGCCGTTCTTCCTGCCGATGGCGATCGGCGTCGTCGCGGGCGACGCGATCGCGGGCGAGGCGAGCGCGGGCACGCTGCGCTACCTCCTGGTGGCGCCCGCGGGCCGCACCCGCCTGCTGCTCGCCAAGTACGCGGCCACGCTGGCCTTCTGCCTGGTCGCGACGCTCGTCGTGGCCGCGTCCGCGCTCGCGGTCGGGGCGCTCCTCTTCCCGCTCGGGGATGTCACGACGATCTCCGGCACGCGCATCAGCTTCGCGGACGGGCTGCTTCGCGCGCTGCTCATCGCCCTCGTCGTCACGGCCTCACTGATCGGTGTGGCGGCGCTCGGCCTGTTCGTGTCCACGCTGACGAGCAGCGGCATCGCGGCCATGGCGACGACCGTGGGGCTGCTCATCACCGTCCAGATCATCGACCAGATCCCGCAGCTGCACGCGGTCCACCCGTATCTGTTCCCGCACTACTGGCTGTCCTTCGCCGACCTGATGCGCGACCCGATCTACTGGGACGACCTGGTCAAGAACCTCGGCCTGCAGGCGCTGTACGCGGGCGTGTTCGGGTCGGCGGCGTGGGCGCGGTTCGGGGCGAAGGACATCGCGAGCTAGCGTCGCCCTCCCGGGGCGGGTGTCACTCCGTGGCGAACGGGAAGCGGGCGAGCGGTGCCTCCTGGGCGAAGAAGGTCTTGGCGCGGGCCAGGGCGTCGGCGTCGTCGAGGACCTGGCCCGGCCGGGTGCCGTTGCCGAGCAGGACGCCGCCGAAGCGCATCGGGAAGTACGCGGCGGAGAAGCGCAGGGTGCCGATCAGGTGGTCCGCCGCCTCCTCCTCGGGGTGCGCGAGCGCGGTGACGCCCCACAGCGTCCGGTCCTTCATCTTCTCCTTGAAGTCCAGGCCGGGGACTTCGAGCCAGGCGTCCCAGAAGTCCAGGTAGCGCTTGACGGTGGCCGACACCGAGTACCAGTACAGCGGCGACGCGATGACGATGTCCGTGGCGTCGAGCGTGGCGTCCAGGAGCAGCGCCTCGTTGGTGCCTTCGGGCAGCGGGCGGGCGCGGGCGTAGACCTTGTCGTGCCGCAGGTCGTCGAAGTCGGGGAGCGGGTGGTCGGCGAGGTGCAGCCAGCGCTGTTCGACGTCCGCGGGCAGCTGCTCGGCGGCCTTGCGGGCCAGGAGCTCGGTGTTGCCGTCGGAGCGCGCGCTGCCGAGCACGAACAGGAACTTGCGGGTCATGGGTCCCCCAGGACGTGAGTGCACGCGGTGGCGTACGACGGAATGGCACGCGGTGGCGCACGACGAATGCTTGCGCGTGCACTATATGCACGCGCAAGCATCATCGTCCAGGGCTCAGGTTCCAGGGCTCAGGGCCCCGGGTCCCGGGGGCGGGACGGCCGGGCGGTCAGCCCGACAGGCCCCACACCGCGTACGCGACCGCGTCGCTGCTGCGGTCGATGGCGGTGGTGTTGATGTTCGACGAGGTGTCGCAGGACGTGTGGTAGCAGCGGTCGAAGGCCTGCCCGGCCGTGCCGCCCCACTTCTGGGCCTGCGCCGCGGACTTGGTGCTGCCCGCGCCGGTGGCGATGCCGCCCACGGGGATGCCCGCGTTCTTGAACGAGGCGTGGTCGGAGCGGCCGTCGCCCTCGCGGTCCGGCTCGGTGCTCACGCCGATGCGCGCGTAGTAGTCCTTGAAGCTCTTCTCGATGGCCGCGTTGTCGTCGTAGACGAAGTAGCCCGCGTTCGGCGAGCCGACCATGTCGAAGTTCAGATAGCCCTTGATCTTGGTGCGCTCGGTGCCGGGCAGGCCCGACACGTAGTTTCGGGAGCCGATCATGCCCAGCTCCTCCGCGCCCCACCAGCCGAACCGCAGGTGCTTGGTGGGCTTGTACTGCTCGCGGGACACGGCGAGCGCGGTCTCCAGGACGGCGGCCGAGCCGGAGCCGTTGTCGTTGATCCCGGCGCCGCGGCTCACGCTGTCGAGGTGCGCGCCCGCCATGATGACCTGGTTCGGGTCGCCGCCGGGCCAGTCGGCGATCAGGTTGTAGCCGACCCGGCCGCTGGCCGAGAACTGCTGGACGGTGGTGGTGAATCCGGCCGCGTCCAGCTTGCCCTTGATGTAGTCGAGCGAGGCGCGGTAGCCCGCGCTGCCGTGGGCGCGGTTGCCGCCGTTGGCGGAGGCGATGGACTGCAGCTGGGAGAGGTGGGCCTTGACGTTGGCCACCGGGATGTCGGGGGCGGCTGCCGCCCGTGGGGGTGCGGTGGTGCCCGTCGGCCCGGTGGCCGCGGTGGATATCGCGCTGGTGGTGAGGAGCGCGGCGACGGCCAGGGCGGCCGCGGTCGCGCCGCGCTTGGGTACGGAGAGTCTCATGTGGGGGGCTCCGGCTTCCGTGAGGTCAATCCCGAGGTGAATTCCGAATGAGCCTGGAGTGCCCGATGGTGGAGGCCTGATGAGTTCACGTCAAGAGCGGGATCCGGACGGCTCGCTCCGCATTCCGGTGAGAGAGCAGGGAGGGAGGGGCGGAGGGCCGATGACGCCAGGAGCGTGCGGAGCGCCGGGAGTTCAGGCGCGCGGGCGGACGTACACGTTCCAGTCGCGGGCGTAGGTGTCGCGTACGGGGACGTGGTGCCAGGTCCTCGCCCAGGGCGGGGGCGGCGCCCCGCGCAGGACCAGGGCGGAGGACCGGCGCGCGCTGTCGCGCCCCGCGGGCTCGCAGTCGGCGACGTACGCGAGGGGGATCTCGGACGTGTTGCCGCGCAGCAGACAGGGCGGGCGCACGCCGTGGGCGCGCAGGGCGTCGGCGACGCGCTGCCAGTCCTCGCGGGCGGCCGACTGGACGCGGGTGGTGCCCGCGGCGAGCGTCACCTGGGCGACGAGGTGCCCGAGCAGGGCGAAGCCCAGGACACCCCCGGCGACGGCGGGCAGCCATGTCCCCCGCCCCCGCCCCCGCCGCGGCGCGCTCCGCACCCACTCCGCCACCGCGACCACCCCGAACGCCGCCGGAACGGCGAGCAGCGCGTGCGTGGGCAGCAGGAACCGGGGCGCGGTGTACGGCACGACGAACACGTAGGGCAGCGCCGCCGACACCCCGACGGCCACCGCGAGCCACCCCGCGGCGGACGCCCGCCGCAGCCGCCGCACCGACCACAGGCCGACCGGGACCAGGACGGCGAGGAGCAGCCACCACTCCAGGGCGTACGTCCTCACGCCGTCGCCCGCGCACGGGCGGCACAGCAACGGCCCGTCGATGGCGGTGAACTGGTGCAGCGCGGAGTCGGTGAGCCGCAGCCCGCCCTGCACCTCGCTCGCGTCGTCGAGACGTTCGCGTACGCCACCGAAGCGAACGTACGCCTCGATTGCCCACGGCACGAACCCCACGGCGAGACCGCCGAGCACCGCGCCCGCGCGGCCTCGCGTGCGCCACCGCGGCACGAGCGCGGCGGCGAGGAGCAGCGGCAGGGCGACGGCGCCGCCGTCGTTGGGCCGCATCAGGGTGGCGAGGGCGAGGCCGGCCGCGATGCCCGCGTGGGCGCGGGGACCGGGGCGGCGGTGCAGGAAGAGCCCGACGGCGCCGACGGCTCCCATGGCGGTGTAGTGGTTCGGCATCGCCGCGCTCGCGTAGAACAGCGTGACCCACAGGCCGCCGTACAGCGCTGCGGCCACCGCCACCGCCTCCGGCCTGCGCGGGAGTGCCCGCAGCCAGGGGCGGAAACCCAGATAGAGCGCGGCCGTCGCGAGCAGCGTCAGCCACGCCCTGAGCAGCACCACCGAGTGGCTCCAGGTCGCGACGGGCGCGATGAGCAGCGGCACGCCGCGGGTGCGGGGCGCGCTGAACGGCACGCCCGCGGGTTCGTCCGGCGCGTACGGGCCGAAGCGGCTCGCGTAGACGATCTCGTCCCAGCCGAGGCGCAGGCCGAGCGGCACGAGCACGAGGGACGCCAGGGCGAACAGGGCGCAGACGGCGAGCAGGAGGCGCCGGGCGCGGCGTTCGCGGTCGCGACGCGAGGGGTGGGGGGCCGCCGGTTTCCGCGCATCTGTGAGGGACACATCCATACGGTAGGCAGGGGGAACGCCGGTACGGCAGCAGATTTGTCGCCGGGCGCGCCCGGCGCGGTCCCGCGCCGGGCCGTGGTGCGCGTCACGCCCGCGGCTGTACGGCCGCCATATGTCCCCGTGCGCAGGATGACCCCATGCACATAGGTATCGCCCTGCCGCAGTACGGAACCCACGCCCGGGCCGAGTCGATCGCGCCGTTCGCCCGGGACGCGGAGGCCGCCGGGTTCGACTCGCTCTGGGTCGGCGACCGTTCGCTCACGCCGGTGGCGCCCAGCGACCTCTATCCGGGGCACACGCCCGACAACCCCTACCCGCCGGAGTACAAGACCTTCCTCGACCCGCTCACCGTCCTGACCGTCGCCGCCACGGCGACCACCCGCGTGCGCCTCGGCACGAGCACGCTCAACGCGCCCTGGTACCCGCCGCTGCTGCTCGCCCGCTCCCTCACCACCCTCGACGTCGTCAGCGGCGGCCGCCTCGACGCCGGGCTCGGCATCGGCTGGCTGCGCGACGAATACACCGCCGTCAACGCCGACTTCGGCAAGCGGGGCGCCCGGCTCGACGAGATCCTGGACATCCTGGAGGGCATCTGGACGCAGGAGACGTTCGGGCACGAGGGGCCGCACTGGACGATTCCCCGCGCGCACGTCGGCCTGCGGCCCGCCCAGCGGCCCCATCCGCCCGTCTACCTGGGCGGGTTCAGCCCCGCCGCGATGGCCCGCGTCGGGCGGCGGGCGGCGGGCTGGGTCGGCGTGACGCTGCCGCCGGAGGCGCAGGCCGGGCTGTGGGGCGTCGCGCGTCGCGCCGCCGAGGACGCGGGGCGCGATCCGGACGCGCTCCGGCGCGAGCTCCGCCACAATCCCGGGCCGGGGGCCTCGTACGAGGACATCGCGGCCGTCGTCCGCGGGGCCCGGGAGTCCGGCGCGGACGGGTGCTTCATCGATCTCCAACAGTGCGTGGCGGCCCCCGAGGCGGCGCTTGACCTGGGCATCCAGGTCCTGAACGAGGTCCGCCGCGGCTGATCCCCACCGCCCCGGCACCCGCCGACGGCGAACAACCCCCACGAGGGGCGTCCCCCGCCACCCGCCCGCACCCGCCCCCACCAGGGGCGGTCACCCCGCGGACCACTGGAAACGGGCGGGCGGGAGATGACCCGCCGTCAGGGGCCGAAGCGGCGACGGTACGCCGACGGGCTCAGCCCCGTCTCCCGCCGCACCCGGAGGCGGAGGTTGGCCGCCGTACCGAGCCCGCTGCGCGCCGCGACCACGTCGAGCCGCTCCTCACCGCGCTCGATGAGCCGGCAGGCGAACGCCGTACGCTCCGCGTTGAGCCACGCGAGCGGCGTCGTACCGAGCTGCGCCCGGAAGCGCCGGTGCAGCGTCGCGGGACTGACCGCCGCCCGCGCGGCGAGCCCGGCCACCGTCAGCGGCTCACCGATCCGCTCCTGCGCCCAGGCGAGCAGCGGCGCGAGCGACTCGTCCGGCACCTCGGGGACGGGCCGTTCCACGAACTGCCGCTGCCCGCCGTCCCGGTGGGCGGCGAAGACCAGCCGCCGCGAGACGGACACCGCGACCTCGGCGCCGAAGTCACGGCGCACGATGTGGAGCCCCAGGTCGAGCGCGGCGGCGCTCCCGGCCGCGGTGAGGATGTCGCCGTCGTCGACGTACAGCACGTCCGGTTCGAGCCGTACCGCGGGGAAACGGGCGCGGAAGTCGTCCGCCCACTGCCAGTGGGCGGTGGCGCGGCGCCCGTCGAGCACCCCGGCCTCGGCGAGCGTGAACGCGCCGCTGCAGAAGCCCACGAGCCGGGCGCCGCGCGCGTGGGCGCGCCGGACGGCGTCCAGGACGGCGGGCCGCCGCGGCACCGCCGTGTCGGGCCGGTTCGGCACGATCAGCGTGTCCGCGGTGTCGGCGGCGTCGAGCCCGGCCACTCCGGTGAGGGTGAAGAAGCCGTCCCGCATCAGGGTGCGCGGCTCGGGCGAGCAGAGCGCGAAGTCGTACAGGGCGGGCCGCGGACGCCCCAGCTCGGGCCGCTGGAGCCCGAAGATCTCGGTCACGCAGCCGAGCTCGAACGGGTTGGAGTTCTCGTCGACGACGACCACGACCCGATGGGCGTGAGAGTTTTCTTGCGCCATATGCGATTTCTAGCACTCGTGGCCCGACGGCCCAAGGGCCACGATGAGCCGCATGAGCAACGACACCGCGACCGGCACCGCAGCCGAAGCCCCCGCCGAAACCGCAGCCCAGGCCCCTGCCCCCATCCCCCTGGACCAGGCGCTCGCCTCCTTCGACGCCGTGTGGAGCCCCCGCATCGTCACCCAGGTCAACGACTACGACGTACGCGTGGCCAAGGTCGAGGGCGAGTACATCTGGCACGTGCACGAGAACACCGACGAGTTCTTCCTCGTCGTCGACGGCGAACTGGACATCGCGCTGCGCGAGCCCGCGGGGGAGCGGACGGTCACGCTCCCCAAGGGCTCGGTCTTCACGGTGCCGCGCGGCACGTACCACAAGCCGATCGCACACAGACCCGCGTCGATCCTCGTCATCGAGCCCACCGGCACCCTGACGGTGGGCGACCACCACGACGAGATCCCCGCCCACGTGGACGCGACAACGGGCCACACCCTGAACGCCTAGCACCCACCGCGTGCCTACTGCACGCAGAACTCATTGCCCTCCGGGTCCGTCATCACCACCCACGCGCCCCCGGCCGCCCGCACCTGCCGCACCACGGCCGCGCCCAGCGCCTCCAGGCGGGCCACTTCCGCGTCGCGGGTGCCGGGCTCGGCGTGCACGTCCAGGTG
The DNA here is from genome assembly GCF_042740445.1 of Streptomyces sp. NPDC059003. Classification (NCBI taxonomy): domain Bacteria; kingdom Bacillati; phylum Actinomycetota; class Actinomycetes; order Kitasatosporales; family Streptomycetaceae; genus Streptomyces; species Streptomyces sp. NPDC059003. Next base: position 18,589 of record NZ_JBHYJH010000052.1, read on the forward strand.
GAGCCGGTTCTTGCCGGACTTCTCCTCCGGCACGCGCTGGAACAGCACACGGCGGCCGAGCCCCGTGCCGGTCCCCTCCTCGTAGGGGTCGTCCGGATGCCGTACGGCGACGAGATCACGAAAGGCCCGCCGCCCACGGAACTCGACGGTCTCGGCCTCCGCCAGTGCGCCGAGGCCGAGCAGCCGCTCGATGAGGGCGTCGTTGTCCTCGACCTCGTACCCCAGGGCCTCGCCCCAGAAGGACGCCTGGGCGTGCGGATCGTTCGCGTCGATGACGAGTTTCCAGTGCAGAGCCATGCGACCAGTTATATGCGAGCCCCCCGCGGGCCAGAGCTGAGTATCAGCCCGTCAAGGGGGTACCCCCTGCTCCTTAAGAGCTTGGGGGAGTTTGAGGACGAGGCCCGAAGGGCCGATCGGCGGCCACCGAGTCAACGGGACCCTTCCGCCGCCTCACGCAAGTCGTACGAGGACCGCGCGGCCGCGATCTCCCCCTGGTGCTCCTCCGTCCACGTCACCAGCGCCTGGATCGTCGTGTGCAACGTGCCGCCGAGCGGCGTCAGTTCGTACTCCACGCGCGGCGGCACCACCGGGTGCACCGTGCGCAGGACCAGGCCGTCGCGCTCCAGCTGGCGCAGGGTGACCGTCAGCATGCGCTGGCTGATGCCGTCGATCTCGCGCCGCAGCTCCGTGAAGCGCAGACACCGGTGCTCCAGGAGCGCGATGACGAGCAGCGACCACTTGTCGGCGACGCGGTCGAGGATCTGCCGCACCTGGCAGTCCTCGCGGGTGTCCCACTGGAAGGGGTCGGCGTCCCCGTAGTCGGCATGCGCGACCTTGTACCCCGTGCCGGCCTCGGTGTCGGTGCCTCCGAAGTTACTCGGTGACTTCAAAGTGCCTTCTTCCATACCTGGCGATGCTGCCCCACGATTCCCTTGGTTACAAGAAGGAACCGGCCGTCGGTTGAGTAACCGGCACCTGAACCCGAGGAGTCATCATGGGCGCCCGCGCCTGGGCACTGCTGCTCGTCCTCTGCGGAACGATCTTCCTGGAGGGCGCCGACATCGCCATGCTGGCGATAGCGATCCCCACGATCCGGTCCGACCTGGACCTGTCGACGGCCACCGCCGCCTGGGTGATCAGCTCCTACGTCCTCGGCTACGCGGGCTTCACGCTGCTCGGCGGCCGCGCCGCGGACCTGCTCGGCAGGCGGCGGATGTTCCTCACCTGGCTCGGCGTCTTCCTGGTCTTCTCCGGGCTCGGCGGCTTCGCGACCGAGGGCTGGATGCTGATCGGCGCGCGGTTCGTGACGGGCGTGGCGGCGGCGTTCATGACGCCCGCCGCGATGTCGATCATCACCACCTCGTACGCGGAGGGCCCCGAGCGCAACAAGGCGCTGCTCGTCTTCGCCGGGACCTCCGCGGGCGGCTTCTCGCTCGGCCTGGTGATCGGCGGCCTGCTCACCGAGCTCGGCTGGCAGTGGGTGTTCTTCGCGCCCGTGTTCTTCGCGGCCCTGATCCTCGCCGCGGCGATCCGCCTGGTCCCCGCCCCGCCCGCCGCACCGCGCCGGGAGAAGGCGGCCCGCACCGGCGGCTTCGACCTGCCGGGCGCCGCCGCGGCCGCGGGCGCCATGCTGCTGCTCGCCTACGGCGTCGTACGCCTCGAACACGGCCTGGAGGACTGGCCGCCGACCGCCGCCGCGGTGGTCGCGGGCCTGCTCCTGATCGCCGCGTTCGTGGCGATCGAGCGGCGCACGGCCGTGCCGCTCGTCCGGCTCGGGATCTTCCGTACGGGAAGCGTGGTGCGGGCCGGGCTCGGCGCGCTGCTCTTCCTCGGCGCCTTCATGGGCTTCCAGTTCGTCGTCACGCTCTACCTCCAGGAGCTGCGCGGCTGGTCGTCCTGGCAGACGGCGATCGCCCTGGTGATCATGGGCTGCGACGTGGTGCTCGCGCCGACGCTCACCCCGGTCCTGGTCAACCGCTTCGGCCACGCGCGCGTGATCCTCGGCGGCTTCCTGCTCGCGGCGCTCGCGTACGCGCTGTTCCTGCCGGTCGGCCTGGACTGGACGTACTGGGCGATGCTCCCGACGCTGTTCCTCGCGGGCTGCGCCTTCGCCCTCGCGTACGGGCCGCTGATGATCGCGGCCACGGACGGCGTGCCGGAGGCCGAACAGGGCCTCGCGGGCGGCCTGTTGCACACGGCCACGCAGTTCGGCGCCGCCATCGGCATCTCGGCGGTGACGGCGGTGTACGGCCTCGCGTCCGGCGGGAGCGCGGGCGGCGGGCACGGCGGCGCGGGGGCCGAGGAGACGCTCGGCGCGTTCCGGTCGGCGCTCGCCGTGCCGGTGGGCCTGGCCGCGCTCGGCGTGGCCGTCGCCCTCGCCGGGGTGCTGCGGAAACGCTCCCGCGCCGGTCAGCCCGCCGCCCGGAGCGACGAGCCGGGGGCCGTCCTGTCGGCGGCGAGCGACGCGCGGTAGCCGCTCGGCGTGACGCCCCGGATCCGCTTGAAGGCGTCGCTGAAGCCGAACCCGTCGGCGTACCCCACCCGCGCGGCCACCGCCGCCACCGTCGCGCCCGGCTCCGCGAGGAGGTCGGCGGCGAGCGCCATGCGCCACTCGGTGAGGTACGCCATCGGGGGCCGCCCCACCAGGTCGGCGAAGTTCCGGGCGAACGCGGCGCGCGACACCTGGGCGCGCGCCGCGAGCGACGCCACCGTCCAGGCCCGGCCCGGCTCGTCGTGCATGGCGCGCAGGGCCGGGCCCACCACGTCGTCGCCGAGCGCCCGGTACCAGGCGGGCGGGCAGGCCTCGGGCAGGTCGAACCACTCGCGCAGGGTGCAGGCGAGCAGCCAGTCCAGCATCCGGTCCATCACGTACTGCCGCCCCGGCCGGTCGGCGGCGACCTCGGCGGCGATCAGCTCGACGATCGCCAGGCACTCCTCGCCGCCCGGGACGGCGAGCAGCGGCGGCAGCGCGCTGAGCAGCCGCCGCCCGCCCCATCCGTCCCACTGATAGGCGCCGGTGATCACTTCCGTCCCGTCGGCACCGTCGGCGGCGAGGCCGAACGGCACGGAAGCGCAGACGGCGGCGTCGCCCGCGCTCAGGACGCGCACCGCACCCGGCGTCGTGACGCGGGCCGCCCCGCTCAGCACCATGACCAACGTCAGCGCGGCGGGGTCGGGCCCCGGCTCCCACGCCGTGCTCAGCACCGTACGGTCGAACCGCGCGCCGTCCGCGCGGATGCCGCGCAGCAGATCCCCCAGAGCGTCCATGCCCCCACCGTAGACGGCCGTCCCGTCCGGCGAGACGGACACCTATAGGGGCGAGACGGACGCCCATGTCCCCGGAGCGGGCACGGGGGTTGGCTGGGTGCATGACCACGACACCCCACACGAACGACCTCTTCCTCGTCCTCGGCGCCACCGGCAAGACCGGCCGCCGGATCGTGCCCCGGCTGCGCGCGGCGGGCCACACCGTGCGGGCGGCGTCCCGCTCCGGCGAGACCCGCTTCGACTGGTCCGACCGCACCACCTGGGCCCCGGCCCTGTCCGGCGTCACGGCCCTCTACCTCGTCACCCCGGCCGAGCCCGACCCCGTCACCGACTTCGTGGCGCAGGCCGCGGCCGCGGGCGTACGCCGCTTCGTCGTCCTGTCCGGCCGCGGCGCGGACGTCTACGGCGAGTCCTTCCTGCCCGCGATGGCGCGGGCCGAGCGGGCCGTCAAGGAGGCGGGCGTCGACTGGACGGTGATCCGCCCCAACAACTTCGCGCAGAACTTCGACGAGGACCTCTTCCACGCGCCGCTCATCGCGGGCCGCCTCGCGCTGCCGGTCGGGACCGCGCCGGAGCCGTTCATCGACGTCGACGACATCGCGGACGTCGCGGTGGCGCTGCTCACCCAGGACGGCCACACGCACCGCGTGTACGAGCTCTCGGGCCCGCGCGCCCTCAGCTACGGCGACGCGGTCGCGGAGATCGCGGCGGCGTCGGGCCGTGAGATGCGCTTCGACGCGCTCACCCCGGAGCAGTACGTGGCCGAACTGACCGCGGAGGGCGTCCCCACCGCCGTAGCCCAGGAACTGTCCGCCATCTTCACCTTCGCCTCCGAGGGCCACCTCTCACCGCTGACCACAGGCGTACACGACGTCCTGGGCCGCGCCCCGAAGGACTTCTCGGAGTACGTGAAGTCGGCCATGGCGAACGGGGCCTGGAAGTAGCAGCAGGTAGTAAGGGCGGGTGGGTGGGGAACTGCGGCCGCTAGGCCGCAGGCTCTTTCGCCCCCCGAAGGGGAGCAGCCTCCCGTGCGGCGGCAAGCCGCACTGCGTTGCGCCGCGCGGTGCGAAACGCGTCGAAGGTCAGCAGCACCAACGCCAGCCACACGAGCCCGAACCCGGCCCACCGCTCCGGCGGCATCGCCTCGTGGAAGTACAGGATGCCGAGCAGGAACTGGAACACCGGCGCGAGGTACTGGAGCAGCCCGAGCGTGGACAGCGGTACGCGGATCGCGGCGGCGCCGAAGCAGACGAGGGGCGCGGCCGTCACCACGCCGGTCGCGGCGAGCAGCGCGGCGTGCCCGGCGCCCTCCGCGCCGAAGGTGGCGTCGCCCTGGGAGCCGAGCCACACCAGGTAGGCGACCGCGGGCAGGAACTGCACGGCGGTCTCGGCGGCGAGGGACTCGAGGCCGCCGAGGTTCACCTTCTTCTTGACCAGGCCGTAGGCGGCGAAGGAGAAGGCGAGGCAGAGCGAGATCCACGGCGGGCGGCCGTAGCCGACGGCCAGGACGAGGACGGCGGCGGCGCCGACGCCGACGGCCGCCCACTGCGCGGGCCGCAGGCGCTCGCCGAGCAGCAGCACGCCGATGGCGATGGTGACCAGCGGGTTGATGAAGTAGCCGAGTGAGGCCTCGACGACGTGGCCGGAGTTCACGGCCCAGATGTAGACGCCCCAGTTGAGGGTGATGACCGCGGCGGCGATCACGACGAGGCCCAGCCTGCGCGGCTGGCGCAGCAGTTCGCCCGCCCAGGCCCAGCGGCGCACGAAGAGGAGCGCGACGGCGACCACGACGAGGGACCAGGCCATGCGGTGGGCGAGGATCTCGGCGGCGCCGGCGGGCTTGAGGAGCGGCCAGAAGAGGGGCACGAGGCCCCACATGCCGTACGCGGCGAAGCCGTTCAGAAGACCTGCGCGGGCCTCGCGGGCCTCTTTCTTCGCCTGCCCGGATCCCACGGCTTCTCCTTCGTACGACGGCTCCCCGAAGGTAGCGCCCACGCGGCCCCGCTGTCATGTCCGTATCGCCATACGGTCATGACGCGGGTGCTCGCGTGGGCGTTGTCGTAGGAGTGCCCCGTCAGGCGAGCGCAGCCGCGACGGCGTCGGCCAGCGGCGTGGTCGGCCGCCCGATGAGCCGGGCGAGGTCACCGGTGGTCCCCGCGAGGAGCCCCCGCCCGACAGCCGCGTCGACGTCGACCAGGATCGCCGCCATCGGCTCCGGAACGCCCGCCCCCGTGAGGACGGCCAGGTGCTCCGCGGGCGGCACGTCGGCGTACGCCACGGCCTTGCCGGACTGCTCGGCGACCTCCGCCGCGTACTCGGGCAGGCTCCACGCCACGTCCCCGCTCAGCTCGTACGCCGTGCCTTCGTGCCCCTCGCCGGTGAGCACCGCGACGGCCGCCGCCGCGTAGTCGGCGCGCGCGGCGGAGGCGATGCGGCCCGCGCCCGCGCTGCCGACGACGGCGCCGTGCTCCAGGACGGGGGCGAGGTGCTCGGTGTAGTTCTCGTGGTACCAGCCGTTGCGCAGGAACGTGTACGGAAGGCCCGAGTCGAGGATGACCTGCTCGGTCGCCTTGTGCTCGGCGGCGAGGTCGAAGTCGGCCTTCGGGCCGCCGAGGATGCTCGTGTAGACGAAGTGCGCGACCCCGGCGGCCTTCGCGGCGTCGACGACGGCGCTGTGCTGGGCCACGCGCTGTCCGACCTCGCTGCCGGAGACCAGCAGCACCTTGTCGCCCGCGGCGAAGGCGCCCGCGAGGGTCTCGGGCGCGCTGTAGTCCGCGACGTGCAGCTGGACGCCGCGCTCGGCGAGGTCCGCGGCCTTCTCCTTGTTCCGTACGAGGGCCACGACCTGCCCGGCGGGCACGCCCGCGTCGAGCAGGCCCGCGACGACGAGGCGGCCGAGGTGTCCGGTGGCTCCGGTGACGACGATGCTCATGACTGAAAGCTCCCCATCGGCCCGCTATGGACCGTTGTGATTCGGTACGACACTCACCCTAGCCCTGGCACTAACTATCCGTAAGTACCCACTTTGAAGTAAGGTACTGATACACGAGTAAGGGCGCGGAGGCAGGGAGGCACCGACATGGCCCTGAGGAACTGGGACACCGACGCCGAGGCGATGTGCCCCCACCGCCTCGTCCTGGAGCACGTCACGAGCCGCTGGGGCGTCCTCGTCCTGATCGCCCTCGCGGAGCGCTCGTACCGCTTCAGCGAGCTGCGCCGCGAGATCGGCCGCGTCAGCGAGAAGATGCTGACCCAGACCCTCCAGACCCTGGAGCGCGACGGCCTGGTCCACCGCGACGCGAAGCCCGTCATCCCGCCCCGCGTCGACTACTCGCTCACCGACCTCGGCCGGGAGGCGTCCGAGCAGGTGCGGGCCCTCGCCGCCTGGACGGACCGGCGCATGGACGACGTCCTGAAGGCGCGCGGCGCATACGACGAGGCCCGGTCCTGACGGATCAGGACCGGGCCTCGCAGGCGTACGCGGGCGGTGGCGGCTAGCCGACGACCGTCCAGGTGTCGCCGCCGGCGAGCAGCGCCGCGAGGTCGCCCTTGCCGTGCTGCTCGATGGCCGTGTCCAGCTGGTCGGCCATGAGCGTGTCGTACACCGGACGCTCCACGTTGCGGAAGACGCCGATCGGCGTGTGGTGCAGCGTGTCCGGGTCGGCCAGGCGGGAGAGCGCGAAGGCGGTCGTCGGGGACGCGGCGCGCGCGTCGTGGACCAGGAGGTCGCCCTCGTTCTCCGCGGTCACCGCGACGACCTTCAGATCGCCGGTGGCCGGGTCCCGCACGACGCCCTTCGAGCCCTCGGCGCCGAAGCGGATCGGCTGCCCGTGCTCCAGGCGGATCACCGCCTCCTCGGCCTGCTTCTTGTCCTTGAGGACCTCGAAGGCGCCGTCGTTGAAGATGTTGCAGTTCTGGTAGATCTCCACCAGCGCCGTGCCCGGGTGGTCGGCGGCCTGGCGCAGGACCTCGGTGAGGTGCTTGCGGTCGGAGTCGACGGTGCGGGCCACGAAGGAGGCCTCCGCGCCGATCGCGAGGGACACCGGGTTGAAGGGCGCGTCGAGCGAGCCCATCGGCGTCGACTTCGTGATCTTGCCGACCTCGGACGTGGGGGAGTACTGGCCCTTCGTGAGGCCGTAGATCCGGTTGTTGAACAGCAGGATCTTCAGGTTCACATTGCGGCGCAGGGCGTGGATCAGGTGGTTGCCGCCGATGGAGAGCGCGTCACCGTCGCCGGTGACGACCCAGACGGACAGGTCGCGGCGCGAGGAGGCGAGTCCGGTCGCGATCGCCGGGGCGCGGCCGTGGATGGAGTGCATCCCGTACGTGTTCATGTAGTACGGGAAGCGGGAGCTGCACCCGATGCCCGAGACGAAGACGATGTTCTCCTTCGCCAGGCCGAGCTCGGGCATGAAGCCCTGGACGGCCGCCAGGACCGCGTAGTCGCCGCAGCCGGGGCACCAGCGCACTTCCTGGTCGGACTTGAAGTCCTTCATGGACTGCTTGGCTTCGGCCTTGGGCACCAGCTTCAGAAGCGTCTCGGAGCCTGTGGGCCCCGCGAGCGAGGTGTCAGCCATCGATGGCCTCCTTGAGAGCCGTGGCGAGCTGCTCGGCCTTGAACGGCATTCCGTTGACCTGGTTGTACGAGACCGCGTCCACGAGGTACTTGGCGCGGATCAGCGTGGCGAGCTGGCCGAGGTTCATCTCGGGGATCACCACCTTGTCGTAACGCTTCAGGACCTCACCCAGGTTCCGCGGGAAGGGGTTGAGGTGGCGCAGATGGGCCTGCGCGACGCTCTGCCCGGCCGCCCGCAGGCGGCGCACCGCGGCGGTGATCGGCCCGTACGTCGAGCCCCAGCCGAGGACGAGGAGGTTCGCGTCGCCGTTCGCGTCGTCGACCTCCAGGTCCGGCACGTCGATGCCGTCGACCTTGGCCTGCCGGGTGCGGACCATGAAGTCGTGGTTGGCCGGGTCGTAGGAGATGTTGCCCGTGCCGTCCTGCTTCTCGATGCCGCCGATGCGGTGCTCCAGGCCCGGCGTGCCGGGGACCGCCCACGGCCGGGCGAGGGTCTTCGGGTCCCGTTTGAACGGCCAGAAGACGTCGGTGCCGTCCTCCAGGGTGTGGTTCGTGCCGGAGGCGAACTGCACGCGCAGGTCGGGGAGTTCGTCGGTCTCCGGGATGCGCCACGGCTCGGAGCCGTTGGCCAGGTAGCCGTCGCTCAGGAGGAAGACCGGCGTGCGGTACGTCAGCGCGATCCGCGCCGCCTCGATCGCCGCGTCGAAGCAGTCGGCCGGGGTGCGGGGCGCGACCACCGGGACCGGGGCCTCGCCGTTGCGCCCGTACATCGCCTGGAGCAGGTCCGCCTGCTCGGTCTTGGTCGGCAGGCCCGTGGAGGGACCGCCGCGCTGGATGTCGACGATGAGCAGCGGCAGTTCGAGGGAGACGGCGAGGCCGATGGTCTCGCTCTTGAGCGCCACGCCGGGGCCCGAGGTGGTCGTCACCGCGAGGGAGCCGCCGAAAGCGGCGCCGAGGGCGGCGCCGATGCCCGCGATCTCGTCCTCGGCCTGGAAGGTGCGCACGCCGAAGTTCTTGTGCTTGGACAGCTCGTGCAGGATGTCCGAGGCCGGCGTGATCGGGTACGAGCCCAGGTAGAGCGGCAGGTCCGCCTGCCGGGACGCGGCGATCAGGCCGTAGGACAGCGCGAGGTTGCCGGAGATGTTCCGGTACGTGCCCGTCGGGAAGGCCGTCGCCGCGGGCGCCACCTCGTAGCTGACGGCGAAGTCCTCGGTCGTCTCGCCGAAGTTCCAGCCCGCGCGGAACGCGGCGATGTTCGCCGCCGCGATGTCCGGCTTCTTGGCGAACTTGGCCTTGAGGAATCTCTCCGTGCCCTCGGTCGGCCGGTGGTACATCCACGAGAGCAGGCCGAGCGCGAACATGTTCTTGCTGCGCCCCGCGTCCTTGCGCGAGAGGTCGAACTCCTTCAGCGCCTCCACGGTCAGCGTGGTCAGCGGGACGGGGTGCACCTGGTACCCGTCGAGGGAGCCGTCCTCCAGGGGCGAGGTCTCGTACCCCACCTTCTGCATCGCGCGCTTCGTGAACTCGTCCGTGTTCACGATCACCTCGGCGCCGCGCGGCACGTCGCCGATGTTCGCCTTCAGGGCGGCCGGGTTCATCGCCACCAGCACGTTGGGCGCGTCGCCGGGCGTGAGGATGTCGTGGTCGGCGAAGTGCAGCTGGAACGAGGACACGCCCGGCAGGGTCCCTGCGGGCGCGCGGATCTCGGCGGGGAAGTTCGGCAGCGTCGACAGGTCGTTGCCGAAGGACGCCGTCTCGGAGGTGAACCGGTCACCCGTGAGCTGCATGCCGTCACCGGAGTCGCCCGCGAAACGAATGATCACCCGGTCGAGACGGCGCACGCTCTTCTCGCCCGCAGGTTTGCGCTGCTCCCCGACAACGGCTTCATCGGCCTGCTCGGCCGGGCTACTGACCTGGCTGGTCACTGAACTGGACCTCCCTCGAGGCGGCTCTGCGGGAGCCGCAGGCCGCCCTGCGCTCCCCTGGCCAACCCTACGTCGGTAAGGGTCGCCTTCTTGGGGCCGCTCGTATGGTGGACGTGGTTTTGAGACGGCTGAATGCCCTGATTTGTCATGCTGTGACTCGCCCCCCGGCCTTTCGTGAAGACGCTTTCTGCTCATCCTTTGGTTCTAGGACCACGCCACGGTGCCGTGGCGCAGCCGTGCCGCGCTGTTCTCGAATCCCGTCCCGGCCGCTGCTGATGTTGTCCTGCTGCCGGGACGGCAGCAGGACCGACGGGACGGCTCAGGAATTGAGATACGTGAGCACCGCGAGCACCCGTCGATGATCCCCGTCGCTCGGCGACAGGCCCAGCTTCAGGAAGATGTTGCTGACGTGCTTCTCGACCGCTCCGTCGCTCACCACGAGTTGCCGCGCGATCGCCGAGTTAGTCCGTCCCTCGGCCATCAGGCCCAGGACCTCCCGCTCCCTCGGGGTGAGCCCCGCGAGCACGTCCTGCTTGCGGCTGCGCCCGAGGAGCTGCGCCACGACTTCCGGGTCGAGCGCGGTCCCACCCTGCGCCACCCGCACCACGGCGTCCACGAATTCCCTGACCTCGGCGACCCGGTCCTTCAGCAGATAGCCCACGCCTCTGCTCGACCCTGCGAGGAGTTCCGTCGCGTACTGCTCTTCCACATACTGGGAGAGCACCAGCACGCCGAGCCCCGGATGTCGCTGGCGCAGCTGCACGGCCGCGCGCACCCCTTCGTCGGTGTGCGTCGGCGGCATCCGCACGTCCGCGACCACGACGTCCGGCAGCGTGCCCTGACCCGCCAGATCGGTGATCGTCTTGATCAGCGCGTCGGCGTCCCCGACCCCGGCGACGACGTCATGCCCGCGGTCCGTCAGCAGCCGGGTCAGCCCCTCCCTGAGCAGCACTGAATCCTCGGCGATGACCACCCGCACCTTGTCCTCCACGATGTTCCGGCCCCCCAGAGCCTGTCCCCGCCCCGTTGACAGACTCCAGCATCCCAGCATCCGGACGAGCCCGGGCAGAAAAGCCCGTCCGGCGTTTGAGGACGAGCGCGAAGCGCGGATAAAAGGGGGTCCAGGGGGCGGAGCCCCCTGGTTCGGGAAGGGGTGCCCGCGCGCGGAGCGCGCTGATGGATGCAGTGGGGCGCCCCGCGAGGGCCCCAGCCGGGCCTACCCCCGCCAGGGCAGCTCGGCGGTCACCAGCGTCGGCCCCCCGACGGGAGACTCGACCACGAGGATCCCGTCAACCGCGTCGAGCCGCTCCGCGAGCCCCGCGAGCCCCGACCCGCCACTGACATCGGCCCCGCCCCGCCCGTCATCGGTGACCTGGAACATGAGCCGGTCCTCGGCCCGCCACACGTCGACGGACGCCCGCTGGGCCCCGCTGTGCTTGCTGATGTTCTGCAGGAGCTCGGAGACGGTGAAGTACGCGATGCCCTCGATCGCGGCCGCGGGCCGGGACGGCAGGTCGACCTCGACCTCCACCGGCACGGTGCACCGCGCGGCGAGCGCGGACAGGGCGGCGTCGAGCCCGCGGTCGGTGAGGACGGCTGGGTGGATGCCGCGGGCCAGGTCCCGCAGCTCCTGCAGGGCGATCTTCACCTCGCCGTGCGCCTCGTCGACCATGCGCGCGGCGGCCTCCGGGTCCTCGGCCAGCTTCTCCTTGGCGAGCCCGAGGTCCATGGCGAGGGCGACGAGCCGGGCCTGGGCGCCGTCGTGCAGATCGCGCTCGATGCGCCGCAGGTCGGCGGCGGCGGTGTCGACGACGACCCCGCGGTCGGACTCCAGCTCGACTACACGTGACACCAGGCGCGAGGGGCCGAGGAGGCCGTAGACCAGACCGCGGTCGACCGTGGTGAGGGCGCGGATGATCCAGGGCGTGGCGAGCGTGACGAGAAGGCCGGTCACGGAGGTGAGCCCGATTTCAAACGGGTTGTCCAGATAGATCTGGTGCGTCCCGTCGCCGTAGAGCTGGATGCCGTCCTGACCGGCGTACATGGGGAAGACCCAGAACCACAGCGGGTACGTCAGCATCGCCCAGCCGTACGTCCAGAACACCACCGACACCGTGAACGCGAGGATCGACCACGGCATGTGCAGCAGGGTGTACATCAAGTGCCGCCAGGAGACGCCGCTCTTGAGGACGGCGCCCATCCAGGCCATGAAGCCGCTGTCGCGGGGCTGCAGCGGGTGCGGGGCCGCCACGTCCGCGCCGAGCAGCGCCCGCGCCCGCGCCCGCTCCAGGCTGCCGAAGGCGCGGCAGGCGGTGAGGCCGAGGGCCAGGACGGGGATGCCGATGAACGTGACCAGCAGCCCCGCGCCGATGGCCAGCATCGTCACGCCGAAGGTGAAGCCGACGATGCTGATGGGCAGGGAGAGGAGTACGTAGACGAACTCCCGCAGCGTGCGCGCCTCGAACGGCGCCCGCAGCGCGACGGGGAGGCGGTGCCGACGGCCCTCGACGTCCGATCGCATGACGTTTCCGTACTCCTGTCCGTAATCCGTAGCCATCGGTGTCGTCCGTTTCTGCTCGGTCCCCTTGTGTATACCTCCACAGTGCGCGCCGGGAGCCGGCCGAACCATGCGGTGAGTAGGCGTCTTGGACCGGGGGTTTTCCCTACCCCGAGGAGAGACCCAGCCTGTCCGGCGTTTGAGGACGAGCGCGCAGCGCGGATAAAAGGGGTCCTAGGGGCGGAGCCCCTAGTTTCGGGAAGGGGCGGGCCTGGGGCGCCCCCGCGAGGCCCCAACGCCCCGCACCGTCACTCCATCCGATCCCGCCAAGGCAACTCCGCCGTGATGGTCGTGGGCCCGCCGACAGGCGAGTCGATCACGAAGAGCCCGTCAACCGCCCCCAACCGATCCGCAAGCCCCGCCATCCCCGTCCCCCCGTCGAGACTGGCCCCGCCACGCCCGTCGTCCCACACCTGGATGAGCAGCCGCTGATCCGACCGCCACACCTCCACGCTCGCCGTCCGCGCCCCACTGTGCTTGCTCACGTTCTGCAGGAGCTCGGACACGGTGAAGTACGCGATGCCCTCGATCGCGGCCGCGGGCCGGGACGGCAGGTCGGCGGTCACCTTCACCGGCACCGTGCACCGCGAGGCGACCGACGAGAGCGCGGCGTCGAGGCCGCGGTCGGTGAGCACGGCCGGATGGATCCCGCGGGCCAGGTCCCGCAGCTCCTGGAGCGCCAGCTTCACCTCGCCGTGCGCCTCGTCGACCATCGCCGCCGCGGCGTCGGGGTCCTCCAGGAGCTTCTCCTTGGCGAGCCCGAGCCCCATCGCGAGGGCGACGAGCCGCGCCTGCGCCCCGTCGTGCAGATCGCGCTCGATGCGCCGCAGGTCGGCGGCGGCGGTGTCGACGACGACCCCGCGGTCGGACTCCAGCTCGGCGATGCGCCGCTCAAGGCCGTCCGACGGCGAAAGCAGGCCACGCGCCATCGCCCGGTCGGCGTTGGCGAGCGCCCGCACGACGAACGGAAGCACCGGCCACAGGACGAAGAGCCCCACGAGCGTGATCACGAACGTCGCGACGCCCCACGGCAGGCGGATGAAGCCGTAGAGCATGGCGCGCCAGCCCACCGGGTCCTTCAGCGTGGACCACAGCCAGCTGAGCAGGCCGCCGCTGCGCTGCGACCGCAGCGGCATGGGGCTCGGCTCGTCGATCCGCACCCCGAGCAGCGTCCGGGCCCGCGCCCGCTCGAACTTGCCGAACAGACGCGCGCCGAACAGGGCCATGGCGAGCAGCGGCAGACCGATCACCGTCACCGACAGGAAGCTGCCGACGAACAGCGCCGTCACCACGTACGTGAATCCGACGAGTCCCGCCGGGAGGTTCACCAGGAGGTAGAGGATCTCCTTCCAGGTGTGCCTGTCGTAGGCGAAAAGGGCAGGCGGCGGGCCCTCCGGCGCGGCCTGCGAGGACGTGGTGCTCGCGGTCATACGCGCAAGGGTGCCCTGGCGCGCCGCCCTTGCGCCATGAGGGGGACCTCCGAACCTGGCTGGGGATAACCCCACCTCGTCCCTGACTGTCTGCTTACCTCGCCTTTAGCAGGCCCTAGACTCCCGTGCGTACAGATCGTCGAACGAGGTCGGGAGTGAGGGCTGACGTGGTCGTGGCGAGCGGATACTTCGAGTCGTACTCCGTCGTCGGACTGCTCGCCGTCGTCGGCGTGCTGTTCGTCGCCGTCGCCTTCGGCGCGGGGCGGCTGCTGCGGCCCGCCGTGCCGACCCCGGAGAAGCTCCTCACGTACGAGTGCGGCGTCGACCCGGTCGGCGAGGGCTGGGCCCACACCCAGGTGCGCTACTACGTCTACGCGTTCCTCTACGTGATCTTCGCCGTCGACTCGATCTTCCTCTTCCCGTGGGCGACGGTCTTCGCCGCGCCCGGCTACGGCGCCACGACGCTCGTCGAGATGTTCATCTTCCTCGGCTTCCTCGCCGTGGGACTGCTGTACGCATACAAGAAGGGCGTCCTCACATGGGCGTGAACCAGGAGCCCGCGGGGCCGGCCGAGCCCGTGTTCCTCCCGGAGCCGAAGAAGCTGGGCGTCCTGTCCCGCCTCGCGCCCGAGCCCATGAAGGTGGTCCTCAACTGGGGCCGCCGCTACAGCCTCTGGGTGTTCAACTTCGGACTCGCCTGCTGCGCCATCGAGTTCATCGCGGCCTCCATGGCCCGGCACGACTTCATCAGGCTCGGCGTGATCCCGTTCGCGCCGGGCCCGCGCCAGGCCGACCTGATGGTCGTGTCCGGCACGGTGACGGACAAGATGGCGCCCGCCGTGAAGCGCCTGTACGAGCAGATGCCCGAGCCCAAGTACGTCATCTCCTTCGGCGCCTGCTCCAACTGCGGCGGCCCCTACTGGGACTCGTACTCCGTGACGAAGGGCGTCGACCAGATCATCCCGGTCGACGTCTACGTACCCGGCTGCCCGCCGCGCCCGGAGGCGCTCCTCCAGGGCATCCTCAAGCTCCAGGAGAAGATCGCCCGCGAGTCGCTCGGCGAGCGCTACGGGACGAACGGGGCGCGGCCGTCGACGGCGGCTCTTCGGAGTGACCTGGTGACACCGCCGACGCCGTCCACGACGCCGCTCCCGGAGGGAGACAGATGACCACGGGCTGGCTCCCGTCTCCCGTCGAGGAGCTCTTCGGCACGGACGCGACCGCCGAGGAGTCGTACGAGGTCCTGACGGTGGACGTGCCCGCCGCCTCCTGGACCGACGCCCTGCGCACCGCCCGCTCCGTGCTCGGCTGCACCTACTTCGACTGGCTGAGCGCCGTCGACGAGCCCGGCACGGGTTTCCGCGTGTCCGCGCACGTCGTGGCCCTCGCCCCGGTGCGGCGCCTGCTCGTCCGCACGACCGTCCCGCACGAGGCGCCCGCCCTGCCCACCGCCGTCGACGTCTACGCGGGCGCGGCCTGGCACGAGCGCGAGACGCACGAGATGTTCGGCGTCCACTTCGAGGGCCACCCCGGACTCACGCCGCTGCTCCTGCCGGAGGGCTTCGAAGGCCACCCCCTGCGCAAGGACTTCGTGCTCGCGGCCCGCGTCGCCAAGGCGTGGCCCGGCGCCAAGGAACCGGGGGAGTCCGAGCACGGCGGCCCCAAGCGCCGCCAGATGCTCCCGCCCGGCGTGCCCGACCCCAACGAGTGGGGCCCGCTCAAGGGCCAGCTCCCCGCCGCCCCGGCCCGCCCCGCCCGCGGCGCGGCCCGCACGGCCCCCGGCGAACGCCCGGCCCGCCGCACCCGCACGGCAGGCGAGGGCTCGGCCAGCCAGACGGAGGCGACCCCGGCCCGCCGCACCCGCAGCGCATCCCAGGGCTCGGCGTCACAGCGCCCCGCGACCACGGGGAGCCCGGAAGGCGCGGCACCCGCGGCAGGCACGGCGCCCGTGTCAGGCGCGGCACCCGCGGCAGGGGAGGCCGCACCGGCTGCCCCCGCCCCGCCCCGCCGCAACCGCAGCGCGAGCGCGGGCTCCGCCTCCCAGCGCGCCGCCGAGCCCGCCCCCACGGAGGCGAAGCCGCCGCGCCGCGAGGGCAGCGCGGACGCCCCGTGGCACCACGCACGCCCGGCGTTCGACACGCAGGAGCCGACCGCCGAAGCCGCCAAGGCCCCCGAAGCCGCCGAAGCTCCCGAGGGCAGCGAAGCCGCCGAAGCCGCCGCCAAGGCCAGCGAAGCCCCCGAAGCCGCCGAAGGCAGCGAAAGCAGCACACCTCCCGCAGCCAGCTCACCTCCCGCAGACGCCACACCCCCCGAAGACGACACCGACCGCCCAGGAGGCCCGCAGTGAACGACGCCCTCGACGTCGCCCTGCGACTCCTCGTCGTCTTCGTCGTCTTCCTCGCGCTGCCCCTGGTCATCGGCCAGACCGAACACAAGGTGATGGCCCACATGCAGGGCCGCCTCGGCCCCATGTACGCGGGCGGCTTCCACGGCTGGGCCCAGCTCGTCGCCGACGGCGTGAAGTTCGCCCAGAAGGAAGACGTCGTCCCGGCCGACGCCGACCGCCGTGTCTTCCAGCTCGCCCCGGCCGTCGCGCTCCTGCCCTACCTCCTGGTCCTCGTCGCGATCCCCGTCGGTCCGGGCGAGGGCGCCGTCGGCGAGGTCGTCGACGCGGGCGTCTTCTTCGTCCTCGCCGTCATGGGCGTCGGCGTCCTCGGCTCCCTCATGGCGGGCTGGGCGTCGGCCAACAAGTTCTCCCTCCTCGGCGGCCTCCGCACCGCCGCGCAGCTCCTCGCGTACGAACTCCCGATGCTCCTCGCCGCCGCCTCCGTCGCGATGGCGGCCGGCACCGTCTCGCTGCCCGGCATCGTCGACGCCTTCGAGTGGTGGTGGCTGCCCTGGCAGATCGTCGGCGCACTCGTCTTCTTCGTCGCGGGCCTCGCCGAGCTCCAGCGTCCGCCCTTCGACATGCCGGTCGCCGACTCGGAGATCATCTTCGGCGCGTACACCGAGTACACGGGCCTCCGCTTCGCCCTCTTCCTCCTCGCCGAGTACGCCGGGATCGTCGTCCTGTGCGGCCTCACCACCGTCCTCTTCCTCGGCGGCTGGCACGGCCCCTGGGGCGCCGACGGCCTCGGCTGGGTGTGGACCCTCCTGAAGACCGCCGTCCTCGCCTTCGTCATCATCTGGCTGCGCGTCAGCTACCCCCGGCTCCGCGAGGACCAGCTCCAGAAGCTCTCCTGGACCCTCCTCGTCCCGCTCGCCCTGGCGCAGATCGCGCTCACCGGAATCGTGAAGGTGGCGATCAACTGATGGCCGAGTCGCTCCCGCCCACCCGGTCCCGCATCCCCGGCAGCGGCCTCGCCAAGGGCCTGGCCGTCACCCTCCGCACGATGACGAAGAAGACCGTCACCGAGCAGTACCCGGACGTCCAGCCCGACCTGCCGCCCCGCACCCGCGGCGTCATCGGCCTGTTCGAGGAGAACTGCACGGTCTGCATGCTCTGCGCCCGCGAGTGCCCGGACTGGTGCATCTACATCGACTCCCACAAGGAGACGGTCCCGGCCGCGTCGCCCGGCGGCCGCGAGCGCAGCCGCAACGTCCTCGACCGCTTCGCCATCGACTTCTCCCTCTGCATGTACTGCGGCATCTGCATCGAGGTCTGTCCTTTCGACGCCCTCTTCTGGTCCCCGGAGTTCGAGTACGCGGAGACCGACATCCGTGAACTCACCCACGAGCGCGACAAGCTCCGCGAGTGGATGTGGACGGTCCCGGCCCCACCCGCCCTCGACCCGTCCGCCGAGGAACCGAAGGAACTCGCCGCCGCCCGCAAGGCCGCCGACAAACTGGCCGCCGAGCAGGCTCCGGCCGCCGCCGAGCCCGAGGGGGACGCGTGAACGTCACCCTCGCAGCCGACGCCCCCCACGGCTTCCTGTCCCCGACCGGCGTCGAGATCGCCTTCGTCCTCGTCGGCCTGGTCACCCTGGGCGCGGCGATCGTCACCGTCACCACCCGCCAGCTCGTGCACGCCGCCCTGTGGCTGGTCGTCGCCCTCGGCGGGCTCGCCGTCGAGTACCTGCTCCTGACCGCCGAGTTCATCGCCTGGGTGCAGGTCCTCATCTACGTGGGTTCCGTCGTCGTCCTCCTCCTCTTCGGTCTGATGCTCACCAAGGCCCCCATCGGCCGCTCACCGGACGCCGACTCGGGCAACCGCTGGGTCGCGCTCGCGGTGGCCCTCGCCGCTGCCGCCGCCCTGGTGTGGGTCGTCGTGGACGCGTTCCGTACGCAGTGGATCGACCTGGACGGCGCGGCCCAGGGCTCCACCGACGTGACCGGTGCGATCCTCTTCCGGCACTGGGTGCTGCCCTTCGAGGCCCTCTCGGTGCTGCTGCTCGCCGCCCTCGTCGGCGCGATCGTCCTGTCCCGCAAGGCCAAGGCCGGGACTGAGACCGGAACCGGGGCCGGATCCGGGACCAAGACCGAGGGCGGAACCACGACCGCCACCGCCACCGCCGCCAAGGGCCGGGAGGAGAACCGCTGATGCACCTCGCCTACCCCGCCGTCCTCGCCGCCCTCCTCTTCTGCGTCGGCCTGTACGGCGTGCTTGCCCGCCGCAACGCGATCCTCGTCCTGATGTCCGTCGAGCTCATGCTCAACGCCGTCAACCTCAACCTCGTCGCCTTCGACGTCTGGCTCCGCGACAAGCTCCACTCCGGCCAGGCCCTGACCCTGTTCACCGTCGCCATCGCCGCCGCCGAGATCGGCATCGGCCTCGCGATCGTCCTGGCCGTCTACCGCAACCGCGGCACCTCCGCCGTCGACGACCTCCGCGACACCGCCGAACGCCCCGACGGCGACGGCGACGACGATGGTGACGACAGCGACACCGAAGGCGCCACCGCCGACGGGCCCGCCCGGACGCCCCGGCCGACGACGTCACAGAAGGCTGAGGCCACCGCGTGACCACGACCACCCTCGCCGTCCTCGTCCCCCTCCTGCCGTTCCTGGGCGCGGCCGCGGGCCTGCTGCTCGGCCGCTCGGTGCCCGGCCTCGTCCGCCCGCTCGCCGTCCTGCCCACGCTGACGTCGCTCGTCCTCGCCGTCGTCGTGGCCGTCCGCCAGGGCGGTGACGCCGCCGTCGACGCGGCCACCCAGCTCACACCCACCGGCTCGGTCCCGATCGACCTCGCCCTGCACATCGACGGCTTCGCGGCCCTGACCGCCGTCCTCGTCGGCGTCGTCGCCTCCTGCGTGCAGATCTACTCGACCGGCTACCTGCGCGACGACCCGCGCTACCCCTCGTACGCCGCTCTGGTCTCCCTCTTCACCTCCGCGATGCTGCTCGTCGTCTACTCCGGCGACCTGATGGTGCTCCTGGTCGGCTGGGAGATCATGGGCATCTGCTCGTACTTCCTCGTCGGCCACTACTGGGAGACCCCGGAGGCCCGCGCCGCCTCCCTGAAGGCCTTCCTGGTCACCAAGCTCGGCGACGTCCCCTTCCTGATCGGTCTGTTCGCCCTCGCGGTGGACGCGGGGTCGTTCCGCATCACGACCGTCCTCGCGAAGGTCGCCGACGGCGGGCTCGACCATCCGACGCTGGTGGCGCTCCTGCTCCTCGCGGGCGTGGCGGGCAAGTCCGCGCAGTTCCCGCTGCACACCTGGCTGCCCGACGCGATGGCGGGCCCCACGCCCGTCTCCGCGCTGATCCACGCCGCGACGATGGTCGCCGCCGGCGTCTACTTCGTCGCCCGGCTCCTCCCGGTCTTCGCCGCCTCGTCGGCGGCCCTCGTCGTCCTCGCCGTCATGGCCGCCGTCACGATGGCCGGTTCGGCGCTCGCCGCGCTCGCCCAGGACGACATCAAGCGCGTCCTCGCGTACTCGACGATCGGCCAGCTCGGCTACATGACCGGTGCCCTCGCCGTCGGTGACCGCGGCGCGGCCGTCTTCCACCTCCTGTCCCACGGCGCCTTCAAGGCGCTCCTGTTCCTCGCCGCGGGCGTGATCATCCACGCCGCGGGCACCAACTCGCTGGCCGCGATGTCCCGCATGGGGAACCTGCGCGCCCGCGTCCCCGACGCCTACTGGACGATGACCGTGGCGCTCCTCGCGCTTGCCGCGATCCCGCCGTTCAGCGGCTTCTTCTCCAAGGAGGCCGTCCTCGGCGCCGCCGAGCACACGGCCACCGGACACGCCGACGCCGTCCCCGAGGCGGCGGGCTGGATCGTCCTCGTCGCCGGTCTGGTCACCGCCCTCCTCACCGCCGCGTACGCGACCCGGCTGTGGCTGCTCGCCTTCCACGGCAGGGGAGCCGAGGCCCCGGCCCATGGCAAGCAGCCCCTCACCATGACCGCCGTGCTCTGGGTGCTCGCCGTCCCGTCGCTCGCCTTCGGCCTGTCCGTCGGCACGCTCCCGGACTGGTTCGACGGCGACAAGCTCGCCCCGACGCTCACCACCTCCGTCCTCGGCACGGGCTTCGCGCTCGTCGGCGCCCTGGTCACGTACGGCGCCTGGCGGCACGTCGGCTCCCTCGCCGCCCGCGTCCCGATCGGCGCCGTCGCCGCGCACCCGGACGGCGACGCGGGCCAGGTCGAGGCCGAGGCCATCGCCACCCACACCCCCGCGTACGGGGATGTGGCGAGCGCCCCCGACCCGGCGGACCCCGGCCGCCTCCTGCTCGGCCCGCTGCACCGCCACGCCGCCGTCGGCTTCCACCTCGACGCCCTCTACGCGGCCCTGTTCGTCCGCCCCGTCCTGGCCGGCGCCCGCCTCGTGCGCTTCCTCGACCGCGAGGTCGTCGAGACCTACGTGCGCGGCGCGGCCACCGCACCCCGCCTGCTCGGCGCCGCCGTCCGCCGCGCGCAGACCGGCAACGTGCAGACCTATCTGAGCGCGCTGCTCGCGGGCACCGTCGTCCTGGCGGTCGCCGCCGTCCTCGTCGCCACCGCCGGAGCGTGAGCAGCCGTGATCGGTATCAGTGAGTCAGTGATGCAGTTCCTTCTCGCGTTGATCGTCGTCGGCCCGCTCGTCGGCGCCGCGGCCGCTCTCCTCCCGGCCCCGCCCGGGCTGAAGGGGAAGTCCCCGGACCAGGCCGTGCTCCGCCACGGCGTGACCGTGACCGGCGTCGTGCTCATCGCGGCGATCGTCCTCGCGCTCGGCTTCGACCACGACCACCCGTCGAAAATGCAGGCCACGACCGATATCAGCTGGATCCCCGCACTCGACGTGCGCATCCACCTCGGCATCGACGGCATCTCGCTCCCCCTCCTGGTCCTGACCGCGCTGCTGACCTTCCTCTGCGCGCTGTACAGCTACTTCAAGATGCCTGCGGGCCCGTCCCCCAAGGCATTCGTGGCGCTGGTCCTCGTCCTCGAGTCCGGCACCCTCGCGACCTTCGCCGTCCTCGATCTGCTGCTGTTCTTCCTCGCGTTCGAGATGGTGCTCATCCCGATGTACTTCCTCATCGCCCGCTGGGGCGGTGAGCAACGGACGCAGGCCGCTTGGAAGTTCATCCTCTACACCCTGCTCGGCTCGGTCGTGATGCTGCTTGGCCTGCTCCTCATCGGACTCAGGTCCGGCACATTCGACATGGTGGCACTCGCCACTGACAATCAGCCGGGCCTCACCAAGTCCGTGCAGGTCATCGCCGTTCTGGCGATCGGGATCGGGCTCGCCGTCAAGACGCCGATGTGGCCGCTGCACAGCTGGCTGCCGGACGCCCACACCGCCGCGCCCACCGTCGGCTCGGTCCTCCTCGCCGGCGTCCTGCTGAAGATGGGTACGTACGGATTCGTCCGGATCCTGCTGCCCGTCGCGCCCGACGGGATGGCGACGTTCGCGCCCTACCTCGCCGCGTTCGCCGTCGTCGGGATCATCTATGGATCCCTCGCCTGCCTCGCGCTGGCCAGGCCCGGCGCGAAGGGCGACCTCAAGCGCCTCATCGCGTACTCGTCCGTCGGCCACATGGGCTTCGTCCTCCTCGGCATCGCCACGATGAGCCCGACCGGCGTGAACGGCGCGCTCTTCGCGAACATCGCCCACGGCCTCATCACCGGCCTGCTGTTCTTCCTCGTCGGCGCCCTCAAGGACCGCACCGGCACCAGCGACCTCGACACCCTTGCCAAGGGGTCGGGCGCCGCCCTGTACGGCAAGGCGCCGCGCCTCGGCGGCCTCCTCGCGTTCGGCGCCGTCGCTTCCCTCGGGCTGCCGGGCCTTGCCGGATTCTGGGGCGAGATGCTCGCGCTGTTCGGCGCGTTCAAACCCGCCGACGACCTCAGCCGCCCCGCGTTCCTCACGTTCATGGCGATCGCGGCCTTCGGCACCCTGCTCACGGCCGCGTACATGCTCGTCGTCGTACGCCGCGTCTGCATGGGCCCCGCCGCCGAGCCCGGCGCGCCGCGCCTCGCCGACGTGCACGGCTACGAGTTCGCCGCCTGGACCCCGCTCGTCGCCCTCACCGTCCTCGCCGGACTCTGGCCCGCGGCCCTCCTGAGCCTCACCGACCCGGCCGTGCAGCAGCTCCTCGCGGGAGGAAAGTCGTGACCGTGGCCACCACCGAGACCGCGGTCGTCGAGACCGCCGCGAGCGTCGTCCAGAACGTCGACTGGCCGGCGGTCCTGCCGCCCACCATCACGGCCGTCGTCGCGCTCGCCGTGCTCGTCGTCGACCTCTTCGTGGGCGAGCACCGCAAGGCGCTGCTCGGCTGGATCTCCGTCGCGGGCCTCGCCGGGGCGGCCGCGTCCATGCTGCCGATCGCGGACTCCCACCACCGCGACACCTTCTGCGTGGTCGGCACGGGCGGCAACGTCTGCAGCTACACCGTCGACGAGTTCACGATCGCCATCCAGCTCCTCGTCCTGGGCGGCGCGCTGCTCGCCGCCCTGCTCTCCCTGAGCACCCTCAAGGACGCGCGGAACGCCAAGCGGGAGCTCCCCGAAGGGGAGTTCTGGTTCCTGCTGCTCTCCTCCGCGGCGGGCGCCGTCCTGCTGCCCGCCTCCCGCGACCTCGCCACGCTCGTCGTCGCCCTCGAAGTGGCCTCCCTGCCCGCGTTCGCCCTCGTCGGCCTCAAGCGCGGCGACAAGCGGTCCTCCGAAGCGGCCCTGAAGTTCTTCCTGTCCTCGGTCACCGCCACCGCGGTGACCCTCCTGGGCGTGAGCTTCGTGTACGCGGCCACCGGCACCCTGTACCTCACCGAGCTCGACGAGAAGCTCGGCCAGGTCGACGGGCAGCTGGAGACGCTCGTACGGGCCGGAGTGATCTTCACCCTCGTCGGATTCGCCTTCAAGGTGGCGGCCGTACCGTTCCACTTCTGGGTACCCGACGCCTACGTAGGCGCGCCCCTGCCCGTCGCCGCGTACCTCTCGGTCGTCGGCAAGGCCGTCGGCTTCACCGGCCTCATCCTGGTCACCGTCGTCGGCTTCCGCTCCTACGACGACGTCTGGGGCCCCGCCATCGCGGTCCTCGCCGCCCTCACCATGACCGCGGGCAACGTCGCCGCCCTCAGACAGCAGGCCACGCGCGCGTACAGCGCGGTCCGGCTGCTCGCCTGGTCGTCCGTCGCCCAGGCGGGCTACCTCCTGGTGCCGATCGCGGCGGCCGGATTCGACCACGGCAGAGGGGAGGACGACCCCACGGACGCCGTGGGCGCCACCGTCGCGTACGCCCTGATGTACGCCGTCGTGAACCTGGGGGCGTTCGCCGTCGCCGCCCTCGTCGGCCGCACGAAGCGGCTCAACCGCGTCAGCGACTACCGCGGCCTGTACGCCAGGAGCCCCCTGTCCGCCCTGACGCTCGCGTTCTTCCTGCTCTGCCTCGCGGGCCTGCCGCCCGGCATCATCGGCCTCTTCGCGAAGGTCACCGTCTTCTCGGCGGCGGTCGACGCGGGCCTCGGCTGGCTCGCCGTGGTCATGGCCGTCAACGTGGTCATCGCCCTGTACTACTACCTCCAGTGGACGGCGCTGCTGTTCCGCGCCCCGGAGGGCGAGCCCGCGCGGCACCGCGTCCCGGCCCCGCTCACCGCGGCCATCGCGGTGACCGCGGTGCTCGGAATCGCCCTCTCCGGAGCGCCCCAGCTCGTCCTGAGGTTCACGGCGACCAGCCCGTTCTGACCAGCACGTCCCCCGGACGGGACCGGCCCGCTTTGGCCCGTCACCCGGGCGGCCCACGCCGTCCTCCGTGCGCACAAGGGAACTAGCTCCTCCCGCCTGGCGTTGACCAGTAAGGGAGGGTCCACTGAACAGTGGAAGACCAGCAAGCAGAGGGTTCCCCCGCGCACCACCAGGAGGGCGTACCGTGCACCGCCGGACCAACGGGCTGAAGACCGCCGTACTCCTCGGGGGACTGTCCGCACTCATCCTTGTCATCGGCAGCTTCTTCGGGCGTACGGGCCTGGTCGTGGCGCTCTTCGTAGCCATCGGGACGAACGCGTACGCCTACTGGAACAGCGACAAGCTGGCCCTGCGCGCCATGCGGGCCCGCCCGGTGAGCGAGTTCGAGGCCCCCGAGCTGTACCGGATGGTGCGCGAGCTCTCCACCCAGGCCCGCCAGCCCATGCCCCGCCTCTACATCTCCCCGACGGAGGCGCCGAACGCCTTCGCGACCGGCCGCAATCCGCGTAACGCCGCCGTGTGCTGCACGGAGGGCATCCTGCGGATCCTCGACCAGCGCGAGCTGCGCGGCGTCATCGGCCACGAGCTCAGCCATGTCTACAACCGCGACATCCTGATCTCGTCGGTCGCCGGCGCGCTCGCCTCCGTCATCATGTTTCTGGTCAACTTCGCATGGCTCATTCCGGTCGGCCGCTCGAACGACAACGACGGCCCCGGCATCTTCGGCATGCTCCTGATCATGCTCCTCGGCCCGCTGGCCGCATCCATCATCCAGCTCGCCATCAGCCGTTCCCGCGAGTACGAGGCCGACGCCTCCGGAGCGCAGCTCACCGGCGACCCCCTCGCCCTCGCCAGCGCCCTGCGCAAGCTCGACGCCGGCACGAAGCAGCTGCCGCTTCCCCCTGAGCCACGCCTGGAGACGGCGAGCCACATGATGATTGCGAATCCCTTCCGGCCGGGTCAGGGTATGTCGAAGATGTTCTCCACTCACCCGCCGATGGCGGAGCGCATCGCCCGGCTCGAGCAGATGGCAGGTCGCCAGCAGTGAAGATTGTCCTCAACGTCATTTGGCTCGTCCTGTGCGGACTCTGGATGTGCCTCGCGTACCTCTTCGCAGGCGCGGTGTTGTGCGTCACGATCATCGGCATCCCACTGGGCCTCGCGGCCTTCCGTATCGGCCTGTTCGCCCTGTGGCCCTTCGGCCGCAAGGCCGTCGAGCGGCCGGACGCGGGCGCGCCGTCCCTGATCGGCAACGTCATCTGGCTGGTCCTCGCGGGCTGGTGGCTCGCCCTCGGACACATCTTCACCGGCCTGATCCTGTGCCTCACGATCATCGGCATCCCGCTCGGCCTCGCCAACTTCAAGCTGATCCCCATCTCGCTGATGCCGCTGGGCCGCGAAATCGTGCCCACGGACGAGCCGTTCGCCGCCCCGCGGGGGGCCTGGGCCCCGTCCGCGCAGGGTTCGGGGGAGCCGCGGGGCTGGTGAGAGCGCCCGCGAGGCGGCGTCCACGGCGATTGTCAGTGGCGGGGTCCATCATGAACGCATGACGGAAGAACGCGTGACGCGTGAACGCGTGACGGAAGAATGCGTGACGGACGAACGCATGCCGGGTATCGAGCGGTTGCCGCACCGCCCGGCCAACGCCCGGCGCCCGCACGCCGCTTGGGTCCGGGGCTGGACCCAGGACCTCATACGCACCTGACGAGCCATACGAGCCATACGCGCCTGACGCGCCCCCGGAGGGCACCCTTCACAAGTACCCCGCGGTGGGCAGCCCTCCACGAGCACCCACAGGTGGCGCACGCGCGCATCACCCCCACCGCCGCCGCACCCCATAAGCAAGCGCGCCCACCACCAGCACCGCCCCGCCCGCCACCACCGACGCCCCGGGCAGGGCGAACGCCAGCGTCAGGCAGCCCGCGAGGCCCACCACCGGCCCCACGCGCGCGAGCGGGGCCGAACTCAGCGTCCAGGCCGACGCGTTGGCGATCGCGTAGTACACGAGCACCCCGAAGGAGGAGAAGCCCACCGCGCCGCGCACGTCCACCGTCGCGGCGAGGACCGCGACCACCGCGCCGACGGCGAGCTCCGCCCGCTGCGGCACCTGGAAGCGCGGATGAACGGCGGCCAGCACCCCCGGCAGATGGCGGTCGCGCGCCATGGCGAGCGTCGTCCGCGACACCCCGAGGATCAGCGCGAGCAGCGAGCCGAGCGCCGCCACGGCCGCCCCCACCCGCACCACCGGAGCGAGCCCCGGCACCCCAGCGGCCCGCACGGCGTCGGACAGCGGAGCCGACGCCTGAGCAAGGCCGCCCGACCCGAGCACGGAAAGGACCGCAGCCGCCACACACGCGTACACACACAGGGTGATGCCCAGCGCCAGCGGGATCGCCCGCGGAATGGTGCGCGCCGGATCACGTACCTCCTCGCCGAGCGTGGCCACGCGCGCGTACCCGGCGAAAGCGAAGAACAGCAGCCCGGCCGCCTGCAGCACGCCGCCGAGCCCGCCGTCCGAGAGCCCCACGTCGAGCCGGTCCGGGGTGGACTCCGCCGAGCCCAGGCAGGCCACGACCACCGCCGCGAGGACGGCGAGCACCACCGCCACGATGCCCCGCGTCAGCCACAGCGACTTCTGGACGCCCAGACAGTTCACGGCGGTCAGCAGCACCACGGCCGCCACCGCGACCGCATGCGCCTGCCCCGGCCAGGCGTAGGCGCCCACGGTCAGCGCCATGGCCGCGCACGAGGCCGTCTTGCCGACCACGAACGCCCAGCCCGCCAAATACCCCCAGAGCGCCCCGAGCCGCTCCCGCCCGTACACGTACGTCCCGCCCGACGCCGGATACCGCGCGGCGAGCCGCGCCGACGCCATGGCGTTGCAGTACGCCACCACGGCGGCGACCCCGAGCCCGAGGAGCAGCCCCGACCCCGCCGCCCCCGCCGCGGGCCCGAGGACGGCGAAGACCCCGGCCCCCACCATCGACCCGAGCCCGATGACCACCGCATCAAAAACCCCGAGCGTCCGCCGCAGCCCGACCGCCCCCGACGATCCCCGCTGTGTCATGCGCCGCACCCTACTGACATGCGGGAACCGGGCGCGGCGCGCGAGACGTCCTCCAGGACAACAGCGCACGAAAAGGTACGAAAAGGCAGGTCACCGCATGGGCATCATCAGCTGGATCGTTCTCGGTCTCCTCGCCGGCGCCACCGCCAAGCTGCTGCTGCCGGGCCGCGACCCGGGCGGCTTCATCGGCACGACGGTGATCGGCATCGCCGGCGCCTTCGTGGGCGGCTGGATCTCCGCGCGCTTCCTCGACCGCCCCGTGGCCGACCACTTCTACGACGGCGCGACCTGGGTGGCGGCCATAGGCGGCTCGCTGGTCCTCCTGATCGCGTACCGCATCCTGTTCGGCCACTCCCGCCGCTGACCACCAACGCCCCACCCCGAAGACTGCGGCCAGCAGCAAGGGCGGGCACCCGGCCCGGGTGCCCGCCCCTCGATCCGTTCGGCGTCCGCCGGTGGTTACCGGTAGTTCACGAACTGCAGCGCGAAGTCGAAGTCCTTGCCCTTCAGGAGGGCGATCACGGTCTGCAGGTCGTCGCGGCTCTTGGAGCTGACGCGCAGCTCTTCGCCCTGCACCTGCGCCTTGACGCCCTTCGGGCCCTCGTCGCGGATGATCTTCGCGACCTTCTTCGCGTTGTCCTGGGAGATGCCCTCCTCGATCGACGCGAAGATCTTGTACTCCTTGCCGGACAGCTGCGGCTCGCCCGCGTCCAGCGACTTCAGCGAGATGCCGCGCTTGATCAGCTTGGACTGGAAGACGTCGAGGATCGCCTTGACCCGGTCCTCGCCGTTCGCCTCCATCAGGATCTTCTCGCCGGACCACGAGATCGAGGCGCCCGTGCCCTTGAAGTCGTAGCGCTGCGAGATCTCCTTGGCCGTCTGGTTGAGGGCGTTGTCGACCTCCTGCCGCTCGACCTTCGAGACGATGTCGAAACTGGAGTCGGCCATGTCCTGTGGCTCCTTGTATCGGTATCTGCGTACTCAGCGGGTACACGGCCTTCAGTCGCCGACCGCATCCGCAAAGCCTAGCTACTGCCCCCGCGACGGGTGCGGATCAATCGGGTGGCGAAGCACCCCGGCACATCAGGTATCGTTTACGTCGTTGCCACGGAGCACCGCGAAAGCGGCGCCAGGCAGCAACCCCGGCGGTGTGCCCGAGCGGCCAAAGGGAGCAGACTGTAAATCTGCCGGCTCAGCCTTCCCAGGTTCGAATCCTGGCGCCGCCACGCTGAGGGAGACCCCCTCCGATCTGTGAGAGCAGATCGGAGGGGGTTTCTTCGTTGATGGGCCGCGGTGCTCGATGGGCCACGCGTCGCGGTGGGGCGGGCGGCACGCGCCCGCCCGTGCCTCGTGTGCGGCCGGGCGCGCGGGCAGACTGGGGGCATGTCGTCGCCCAGCTCGCCCCGCCGCAGGCACTGCCCGGAGTGCCGCCGTGAAATCGCCGTCGTCGGCGGACGGTTCGCCCGCCACGACCCGCCGGGCCCACGCGGCGGCCTGGAGCTGATCTCGTGCCCCGGGTCCCGACGGCACGCCCAGCTGGGCGCCGCGCAGCCCGCGCTCGACGGCTACGTGGTGCCGGAGTTCCCGGGGCAGCTGCCCCTGTTCTGAACGGGCACGGGCTGAACGGGCACGGCCCGCACGGCAACGTCAGTTCCCGGCAACCGACTTGACGGCCACGGACACCGGCGTGGACCCGCTGATCAGCTCAAGCGTCAGGCCCGCCGTCGCTGACGTCTCCACCAGCTCCGCGAGCACCGCGGCCACGTCGTCGCGCGGGACGGGCCCGCGCCCCGTGGCGGCCTCCAGGCGTACGAGACCCGTGCCCGCGTCGTCCGTGAGCATGCCGGGCCGCAGGATCGTCCAGTCCAGGGCGGCCCGGCCGCGTACGTACGCGTCGGCCTCGCCCTTGGCCCGCAGATAGGCGTCGAAGATCTCGTCGCCCGCGCGGCCCGGGTCCGCGCCCATCGACGACACCACCACGTACCGGCGCACCCCGGCCCGCTCCGCGGCGTCCGCGAACAGGACGGCGGCGGCCCGGTCCACGGTGTCCTTGCGGGACGCGCCGCTGCCGGGACCCGCGCCCGCCGCGAAGACGGCCGCGTCCGCGCCCTCCAGATGCCCGGCGACCTCGTCCACGGACGCCGCCTCCAGGTCGCACAGGACCGGCTCCGCGCCGGCGTCCCGCACGTCGGCCTCGTGCGCGGAATTGCGGATGATCCCGGCGACTTCGTCACCGCGCGCGGCGAGCAGGCGCTCGAGCCGCAGCGCGATCTGACCATGACCCCCAGCGATGACAATGCGCATGCTTCCGACCGTACGGCAGGGGGCGGCCGACCGCTCGACCGTCACTGGCCGCCCGGCCTCGACCGGTACCCGGGGCCCCCGGACGGCCGCCGACGACCGCCCTTCGGCCTGCGTCTTCCGCCCTCGGCCTTCGGTCTCGTCCTCGAACGCCGGACGGGCCTGGCGCGAAACCTCCCGCCCAGCGGCGGAAGCCCCCGTTCCTCAGACGCCCGGCAGGTCCGCCGCCTCGCCCGTCTCCCCGCGGCCCCGCCCCTGACGCGGCAGATCCAGCGCCGCCGCGGCCGCCGAGTCGCAGTACTCCCGTACCGCGCTCGTCCGCGCCACCACGCGCCCCCGGTGTACGACAACGCGGCTGTACGCCAGCGAAAGCGCCCCCGCGAGCGTGTCGCCCCGCACCGCGAGGAGCTCGGCGGGGAAGCCCGCCTCCACGCGCACCGGAGGCAGGGCAAGGGCCGCACGAGCCACCGAACTCACCGCGTCGTACGCCTCGTCGGGGCGCAGGCCGTCGCGGGACGCCAGCAGGTACGCCGCCTCCAGCGGGTCCCCGCGGCCCACCGGATTCGCCACGTCACGCATCGCGCCGCTGCCCGCCGCGACCCGCACCCCGGCGCACCGCAGCAGCCGCGCCGGAGCCGTGCCCCGGCCCTTGGCGTCCCGGCTCTCCGTGCCCCCGCACGCGCCCTGCGGCAGACACACCACCGTCACCCCGGCCGCCGCGAGCTGCTCCGCCGTCCGCGCGGCCACGTCGGACGGCAGCCGCCCGAGCCCGCCGCACGGGCCGAGCGTCACCCCGGGCCGCAGCCCGCCCGCCATCGCCGCGAGCCGGGCGAGCCGCACCGGATCCGAGCCGTCCGTGTGCAGGTCGACGGGGCACCCGTACTCCGCCGCGAGCTCCAGGACCGCCTCCGCGTACCCCGTCGGATCCGGGTCCAGATCCGGGCAGCCGCCCACTACGGAGGCGCCCATCCGCAGCGCGTCCCGCAGCATGGCGAGCCCGTCGGCACCCGCGACCCCGGTGAGCAGCCGCGGCACCGCGACCGTGGACAGGTCGACGAGCCCGCGCAGCGACCGCCTCGCCTGGAGCACCGCCTCCAGGGAGCTCAGCCCCTGTACGTCGCCGATCCGCACGTGCGAGCGCAGCGCCGTCGCCCCGTGCCCGAGCTGCAACAGGGCCGCCTCCGTAGTGCGGCGCTGCACGTCCTGGGCGTCGTAGGGGACCGGGCCCTCCGACAGGGCGGACAGCGCCGTGTCGCTGTGGGCGTGCGGCTCCGCGGCCGCGGGGAGCAGGAGATAGCCGCTCAGGTCCACGCGTGCGGCGGGCGCGCTGAGGCTGCCGGCCGTGCCGACGGCCTCGATGCGCCCGGCGCCGAGCCGGACGTCGACGGTCCTGCCGTCCGTGAGCCGCGCCCCGCAGAGCAGCAGGGCCCCGGACCTGGCGGTGGGCTCGGCGGAGTGGGGCTGCTGCGGCTGGCTGTCGGGCATCGCGCTCCTGGGGCTCGGGGGCGGCTGCGGGCGGCTCGAAGCGCGCGGTGGCGCCGCGCGCAAGATCACGCAGCGTGCGCCGAGCCTAGGGCGGCGGTGGCCCCGCTTCCGGGAGGAACGCAATAGTCGTACTGATGTGGTGCGAGTGCGCCGAGATGCCTCGTGAGGGGTCCTGATGCGTACGAGACGGCCTGATCGGGGCCTGTGCCGTGCCCATGGACGGGCCTCGCGAAACGGATTTGGGCGATCGGCGGCCGAGCGTGTAATGTCTTCATCGCTCGCCCCAATAGCTCAGTCGGTAGAGCGTCTCCATGGTAAGGAGAAGGTCTGCGGTTCGATTCCGCATTGGGGCTCTGATGTCGAGTGATCCTCGCCTTCGGGCGGGGGGATCCGGCATCGCAGCGGTGTAGCTCAGTCGGTAGAGCAAGCGGCTCATAATCGCTGTGTCACCGGTTCAAGTCCGGTCACCGCTACTCTTGGTAGCCGATTGTGGGGTCGGTCCTTCGATCGGCTACTCTTTTTTGCGTTCATCCGTCCATCCGTCCGTCAAGGAGCACTCACGTGGCTGCCACCGACGTCCGCCCGAAGATCACGCTGGCCTGCGTGGAGTGCAAGGAGCGGAACTACATCACCAAGAAGAACCGGCGCAACAACCCGGACCGTCTTGAGATGAAGAAGCACTGCCCCCGTTGCAACTCGCACACCGCGCACCGCGAGACGCGATAACAACAGGCTCGTACTCGAGGCCGCCCCCGCATCAGTGGGGGTGGCCTCGAGTCGTTTCTCGACCCGGTCGCGAAGAACTCGACGAAGAATGCCGCGGGTGACACCGCACGGCGCGGCACAGCACGGCACGGCAAGGCACCGCACGGAGATCTCCGTGCGGATCTTCGTAGAGAACTTCGCGGGAAACTTCGTAGAGAACCCAGTTGCAGGAGGTGCCGAGCCATGGCGCTCGACCAGTCCTTCGTGGGGCGGTCCTACCCGCCCACCACCCCGTACGAGGTGGGCCGCGAGAAGATCCGCGAGTTCGCGGTCGCGGTGGGCGACGCCAACCCCGCGTACGCCGACCAGCAGGCCGCCAAGGCGCTCGGCCACCCCGACGTGCTCGCGCCGCCGACCTTTGTGTTCGCGATCACGTACAAGGCCGCGGGCCAGGTCATCTCCGACCCGCAGCTGGGCCTCGACTTCAGCCGCGTCGTGCACGGCGACCAGAAGTTCGCGTACACGCGTCCCGTGTACGCGGGCGACCGGCTGACGGTCACCTCGACCATCGAGACGATCAAGTCCGTGGCGGGCAACGACATCCTGGACATTCGCGGCGAGGTCCACGACGAGGCGGGCGAGCACGTGGTGACCGCCTGGACCAAGCTCGTCGCACGGGCCGCCGAGGAGGCGTGAGGCGATGACGGCGAAGATCGCATACGACGACGTCGAGGTCGGCACGGAGCTGCCGGCCCAGACCTTCCCGGTGACACGCGCCACACTCGTGCAGTACGCGGGCGCGTCCGGTGACTTCAACCCGATCCACTGGAACGAGAAGTTCGCGGTCGAGGTCGGCCTGCCCGACGTCATCGCGCACGGCATGTTCACCATGGCCGAGGCGATCCGCGTCGTGACGGACTGGGTGGGCGACCCGGGAGCCGTCGCCGAGTACGGCGTGCGCTTCACCAAGCCCGTCGTGGTCCCGAACGACGACAAGGGCGCGACGATCGAGGTCAGCGGCAAGGTCGCGGTCAAGCTCGACGACCAGCGGGTGCGGGTCGACCTGATCGCGAAGAGCGGCGAGCAGAAGGTGCTCGGCATGGCGCGGGCGGTCGTGCGCCTGGCGTAGCCGATGACCGGCAGCCGCGGATGCGGATGCGTACGCGTGCGCATCCGCGTGTGAGTGGATGTAAGGGGCGCCCTCCATGGTGGGGCGCTCCTTACGTGTTTGTGGCCCCCTGGCCTGCACAACGTCTGGGGTTCGGGCGGCGTTCCGGCACCCCCTTGACGTAGTTAGTGATTGAGTACTAACTTACTCGCATGGTCAGGATGAGCGCAGAAGAGAGGCGCGAGAGCGTCATCCGTGCGGCGATGAGCGAATTCGCCCGCGGTGGGTACCACGGGACGTCGACCGAGGCGATCGCCAAGCGTGTCGGGGTCTCGCAGCCCTATCTCTTCCGGCTCTTCCCGGGCAAGAAGGCGATCTTCCTCGCGGCGTCGGCCCGCTGCGTGGAGGAGGTCCGCCGCGTCTTCGAGGAGGCGGGCGAGGGGCTGCACGGCGAAGAGGCCCTGCACGCCATGGCGAGGGCGTACGGCGATCTCATCGCGAAGGACCCCGACAAGCTCCAGCTGCAGCTCCAGACGTACGTCGCCGTGGCGGCGGCCGAGGCCGCCGGGGACCACGAGTTCGGCGAGATGGTGCGCGCGGGGTGGATGAGCCTCTTCGACACGGTGCACCTGCCGCTCGGTGCCGATGTGAACGAGACGACGCAGTTCATGGCGTACGGGATGCTCATCAACGTCCTGGCCGCCATGGGGTTTCCGGCCGAGCATCGCATCTGGGAGGGCCTCTACCTGTCGGCGCAGCCTGGAGGCGGGCGCGCGGAGGCCTGAGGGCGCGCTGGGGGAGTCCGGTTCCTGCCGGGCCTTCTCATGCCCTCGAAAGTTAGTCATCAATTACTAATCAATCGAACGTCACTCACCGAACCGTCACCTGGGGGAGCAATGTCACAGCAAGCAGCACGCCCCGGAGGAGCCGTCTGGGCCCTCGTCATCACCAGCGTCGCCGGATTCATGGCCGCCCTGGACAACCTCGTCGTCACCACCGCGCTGCCCTCCATCCGTGAGGACCTCGGAGGAGCGCTCGAGGACCTGGAGTGGACGGTGAGCGCCTACACGCTCACCTTCGCCGTGCTGCTGATGTTCGGCGCCGCCCTGGGGGACAGGTTCGGACGCCGCAAGCTCTTCGGGATCGGCCTCACGATCTTCACCGGGGCCTCCGCCGCCGCGGCCCTCGCGCCCGGCATCGAGGCGCTGATCGCCGCGCGCGCCGTCCAGGGCGTCGGCGCCGCGATCATGATGCCGCTGACGCTGACCCTGCTCACGGCCGCCGTGCCGGCCGCCAAGCGCGGTATGGCGTACGGAATCTGGGGCGCCGTCAACGGCCTCGCCGTCGCCAGCGGGCCGCTCATCGGAGGCGCCCTCACCGAGCACGTCTCCTGGCAGTGGATCTTCTGGCTGAACGTCCCGCTCGGCCTCGCCCTGCTGCCGCTCGCCCGGCTGCGCCTCACCGAGTCGTACGGCACGGGTGCCCCGCTCGACATCCCCGGCACCCTGCTGGCCAGCGGTGGCCTCTTCGGCATCGTCTACGCCCTGATCCGCGGCAACATCGACGGCTGGACCAGCGCGCCCGTCCTGACCGGACTGATCGCGGGCGGCGCGCTGCTCGCCGGGTTCGTGCACCACGGCATCCACAACCGGGCCCCGATGCTGCCGATGCGGCTCTTCCGCAACCGTGCGTTCTCGGCGATCAACGCCGCGAGCCTGCTGATGTTCGTCGGGATGTTCGGCTCGATCTTCCTGCTCAGCCAGTTCCTCCAGGGTGTGCTCGGCTACTCGCCGACCGAGGCGGGGCTGCGGATGCTCCCCTGGACCGGTATGCCGATGATCGTCGCGCCCGTCGCGGGCTACCTCTCGGACCGGATCGGTGGCCGTCCCGTCGTCACCGCGGGCCTCGCCCTCCAGGCCATCGGCCTCGGCTGGTTCGCCGTCGTCCTGGAGCCCGATGTGGCGTACGCCGCGCAGCTGCCCGCCCTGATCATCAGCGGCATCGGCATGGCGCTGTACTTCGCTCCCGCCGCCAACCTGGTCATGTCCAGCGTCCGGCCCTCCGAGCAGGGCATCGCCTCCGGCGCGAACAACGCCCTGCGTGAGGTCGGCGGGGCGCTCGGTATCGCGGTGCTCGCCTCGGTGTTCTCCGCCCAGGGTGGGTACGAGTCCGCGGTGCGGTTCGTGGACGGGCTCCGGCCTGCGCTGTGGGTGGGGGCGGGGGTTGTGGGGGTTGCGGCTGTTGCTGCGGCGCTGTTGCCTGGGCGCTCCGCTGTGGTGGCCGAGGATGCGCCGGTCGAGGCCCGGGAGCCGGTGGCCGTGTGACGGGGTTCTCCCCACCCACCCGCCCTTCCTGAGGCCACAGCCCCAGCCCCCACCGGGCCTGGGGCTGCGCCCCTTTTTCCGCTTCATCACCGCTCCACGCCGCGCCTCGCCCTCAAGCGCCGGGCGGGCTGTTTCTTCCCCACCCACCCGCCCTTCCCCTGGGGGCTCCGCCCCCAGCCCCCCTCCTCTCCGGCGCTGCGCGCCTCGCTCTCAAGCGCCGGGCAGGCTGATATCCCCCACCCGCCCGCCCTTCTCCGGTGCTGCCGCCCCGGACCCCGCCACATCGCCCCGCCTTGCGCCGCTGAGCTGGCTTCGCGCTGCGCGCTCGCTTTTTTTCCCCGCCCACCCGCCCTTCTCGCATGGGGCTTCGCCCCTTTCCCCCTTT